>JBKBVA010000009.1:21117-24015 GCA_046289665.1 Allosphingosinicella sp. | reverse complement strand
GCCGTTCCCCTCCTCGCCGATCCGGTCCGCGTCGGGGATGAAATAGTCGTCGATGAACACCGCGTTCGAATCCACGGCGTTGCGGCCCATCTTGTCGATCCGGCGGACCTCGATCTGCGACTTGTCGAGATCGGTGTAAAACAGGGTCATGCCGTCGGTCGGCTTGCGGCATTCCTCGCGCGGCGTGGTGCGGGTCAGCAGCAGGATCTTGTTGGCGACCTGGCCCGACGAGGTCCACATCTTGCGGCCGCTCACCCGGTAGCCGCCCTCGACCCGCGTCGCGAAGGTCTTGATGCTGGTCGTGTCGAGGCCGGCATCGGGTTCGGTCACGCCAAAGCAGGCGCGGTCGTCGCCGGCGATGAGCGGCTTCAGCATCCGCTCCTTCTGCTCGTCGCTGCCGAACACGACGACAGCGTGCGGGCCGAACAGATTGAGGTGGATCGTGCTCGCCGCCGAATAGCCGCCGGCGCTGCGCGTCACCTCATGCATCATGATCGCGGCCTCGGTGACGCCGAGGCCGGCGCCGCCCAGGCTCTCGGGCATGGTGATGCCGAGCCAGCCGGCGTCGGCCATCGCGCGGTGGAATTCGAACGGGAAGCTCTTCTCGCGCTCGCGCTCCGACCAATATTCATCGTCGAAGCGGTCACACACCTGCGCCACGGCCTCGGCGATCGCTTGCTGCTGCTCTGTCAGCTGAACATGCACTGGAATTCACTCGCCCCGTGGTTCGAAAATGATCGGCCTGCCCGGGCTCACTCGTCGTCGCCGGAGACGGAGGGAAAATGCGGCTGGCGCTTCTCCACGAAGGCGCGGACGCCCTCCGCGAAATCCGGATGGCCGACGCTGGCGGCGATCCCGTCGCGCTCGGCGTCCATCTGGTCGGCGAGCGAGGCATCGAGCGACGCCTTGAGCAATTTCTTGGCAGCGCGCGCGGCCTGGGCGGGCCCACTGGCGAAGCGGCGCGCCTGCTTGCGCGCCTCCTCGTCGAGCTCGGCGGGATCGACGATCCGGCTGAGGATGCCGAGCCGCAGCGCCTCATCCGCCTCGACTCGGGCGGAGGTCAGCACCAGCTGACGCGCCACCCGTTCCCCGACCACCCTCGGCAGGAGATAGCTGACCCCGCCGTCCGGCGTGAGTGCCAGCCGCTGGTGAGCGAAGACGAGAAAGCTGCCCGGCTCGCCGACGACATAGTCGGCGCCGAGCGGATACATCAGGCCGGCGCCGGCGCTGCCGCCCTGGCAGGCGACGACGATCGGCACTTCGATGTTCAGGAACGCGGTGACGAGCCGCGACACGAGGCCGAGGCGGCGGTGGAAGTCCGCCTGCCGCTCCTCGGCAGGCCGATCGAGATCCGCCGCGAAGCCGCGCACGTCGCCGCCGAGCGAGAAATGCGGGCCCTCCCCGCGCACGAGCAGGCAGCGTACTGACGCGTCGCCGTTCACGGACTCGAACAGCTCGATCAGGCTGGTCGTCCATTCGCGCGGGATCGCGTTGCCACTTTCCGGGCGGTCGAAAGTGAGCGTGAGGACGCCCTCCGACCGATCGACTCGAAAGCCGCCATTCTCGGCGGTCATGCCGTTGCCCGCTGTGGGCTGAGGCTCTCGGTTGAACAACATGTTCGCATGCGTACTATTTGCTTCCGTGCCGAGTCAAGCGACGCCGAGGTCGATGAGCATCTTGCCGCGGTTGCGCCCGGAATAGACGTCGGCGAGCGCCTGCGGCGCCGCCTCGATGCCGCTACGCAGATCCTCTTCATAAGTGACCCGCCCGCTGCGGATCATCGCGACCAGCTGCTTCATCGTCTCGTCGAACAACGGCTGATGATCGAAAATAACGAAGCCGCTCCAGGAAAGGCGCCGAGTGAGCACCTCGCGCTCGTTGCGCAGCCCTTCGGGCGGCGGCGACCAGGCCGGAACCGACGCGGTGCCGCATTGAACCACCCGCCCCCCGACGCGCATCTGGCGGAGACCGGCGTCGAGGATGGCGCCACCGACATTGTCGAAGAAGATGTCGAAGCCGGCGGGAGCGGCATCGGCGAGCAACGTCTCGACCGATCCAGATTTGTAGTTGAGCGCGACGTCGTAGCCGAAGCGGCTCCGGCACAGCTCCGCCTTGCCGTCGCTGCCGGTGAGGCCGACGACCCGGCATCCGGCTGCATGGGCAAGCTGGCCGACGATGCTGCCGACGGCGCCCGCGGCGGTCGACACCAGAACCGTGTCGCCCGCAGCCGGGCGGCCGAGATTGTGAAAGGCGAGCCAGGCGGTGAGGCCGTTGATGCCGAGGACGCCGGCATAAGCCGACAGCGCGACCTCCGGCTCGTCAAAGCGGGTCAGGACGTCGCCCGGCTCCGCGACCGCGAAATCCTGCCAGTCGAACCAACCGTAAGCGTGGCTGCCGACGGCAAAGTCGCGGTGACGGGATTCGACGACGATGCCGACGGCCAGCGCGCGCATGACGCTGCCGAGCGCGACGGGCTTGGCATAATTGGCCGCGTCCGCCGCCCAGCCGCGCTGCGCCGGGTCGACCGAGAGATAAATGTTGCGGACGAGGAATTGGCCGTCGCCGAGCGAAGGCACCGGCGCTTTGTCGAAGGAGAAGTCTTCGGGCTGCGGGACACCGGTCGGCCGGCGGACGAGCAGGACGCGGCGGTTGATTTCCCCCTGTGCTGGCGCACCCGCCACGGCGCTCAGCTC
The DNA here is from genome assembly GCA_046289665.1 of Allosphingosinicella sp. Lineage (GTDB taxonomy): Bacteria > Pseudomonadota > Alphaproteobacteria > Sphingomonadales > Sphingomonadaceae > Allosphingosinicella. Next base: position 21,322 of record JBKBVA010000009.1, on the reverse strand, counting down.
CTCAGCCCAAGGCTTCCGCGATCGAGCACGACGACATCGCGCTCGACCACGCGGCAGCGGAAACGGACGCCGTCGGCGGTGTCGAAGATCTCGGTACGGATCGTCTCGCCCGGATAGACCGGGCTGCTGAAGCGGACGAACATCGACCCGAGCCGCGCCGGGTCGCCGCCGCAGCGGGCGCTCAGAAGCGCCCACGACACAACGC
>JBKBVA010000009.1:0-21107 GCA_046289665.1 Allosphingosinicella sp. | reverse complement strand
CGAAGGGGGATGTGGAAAGGCCCCCTCGACGCAACGCCCATGGTGGCGAGGCCATGCAGGATCGGCTGACGGAAGCCGGCCTTGGTCGCGACACGCGGATCGGCGTGGAGCGGGTTCACGTCACCGCTGAGGCGATAGACGAGCGCGGCCTGGGGCAATGTCGCGAGGTCGACCGTCGCGTCCGGAGCGCGATCGGGAAGCGCCGTCGCGGCAGCCGGCGCGGTGCCGAAGCCGCCCTGCCCGCCGTCGCCGCGCAGGAACACCGACGTCGTGACCGTGCACAGGAGGCGGCCGCTGGCGATGTCGGACAGCCGCTTTTCGAGCGTGAGGATCGCGCCCTTGTCCGCGCCTTTGTCGACGACGCTGACGATCTGGTACGAGCCGCGCACCGCGCCTTCCGGCGGCAGCGGCTCGTGCATTTCGATGCTCTGTTCGGCGTGGAGCACCTTTACCCAGTCGATCCCGAGGGCCGGCGTGTCCAGCCAGAAACCGGGATGGGCGAGCGTGTTGCAGATCGTCGGAACGGCCTGGAGCCCGCGCTCATAGACGTAGGGCAGCTCCGCTTCGTCGAGCGGGTCCGAGCCGTAGCCGAGACCAAGGGCGTAGAGGATCGTGTCCTTCCACGTGTAGCTATGGTCCGTCTCGGGGATCGAGAAGCTCTGGACCTCTTCAATATTCACGGACCGACCTCCGTCCGGTTGATGGCAGCTGGCGGGAGCGGCGCGGACGCGCGCGGATCAGGGCTCGAGCCAGGTGTTGCGATCGATGCCGGCATTGGCGCGGGCGAAATGGACGATCTGGCGGATGCGGTCGCCGAGCTCGCCCGGGTCGCGCGAGGCCTCGGCCTGCGGGCCGTGCTGCCAGCTTTCCATGACCGCGTAGCCATAGCCCCAGGATTCGAAGACCCGGCCGCTGATGCCCCTGGATTCCGCGCTGGCGAGCCAGGTGACGAGCGCCGCGATCCATTCCGGATTGCGCTTCTCGAGCTGCTCCTCGGTATAGTCGCGAAGCCCCTCGGTCATTCGGGTGTTGGCGCGCGGCGCGATCGCGTTGACGGTCACGCCGTAGCGCTGGAGCTCGCGCGCGGCGACCTGGGTGAAGGTCGCGATGCCGCCCTTGGCCGCGGCGTAATTGGCCTGGCCGATATTGGCGAACAGCGCCGAGTGCGACGTGGTGTTGATGACCCGCGCATCGACCTCATGGCCGCCCTTCTGGCGAAGTCGCCAGTAATTGGCGGCGTGGTGGGTCGGCGCGAAGGTGCCCTTGAGGTGCACCTTGATGACCGAATCCCATTCCTCCTCGCTCATGTTGACGAGCATTCTGTCGCGCAGGATTCCGGCATTGTTGATGAGGATGTCGAGGCCGCCGAACGTCTCGACCGCCTGCTCGATCATCGCCTGGGCGCCGCCCCATTCGGAGACGTCGGAGGTGTTGACCGCCGCTTCGCCGCCAAAGGAGCGGATCTCGGAGACCACTTCCTCGGCGGGGGTCTGGTCCTCGCCGACGCCTGCCGCGCTCGAGCCGAGATCGTTCACCAGGACCTTCGCGCCATGCTTCGCGAGCATGAGGGCATAAGCCCGCCCCACGCCGCGCCCCGCCCCTGTGACAATCGCAACCCGCCCATCAAGCAGCACTCTTCATCCTCCCAGATCGTGCGGGCTGATCGCCCCCTGTTCTCGACACATGCTAATACAGCAAACTGTTCGTACGGCAATAGTATGCTTGTGCACTATATGAGCAAAAAGATGCTGGTGCAGGGCGTTGTGAGGGATGCTCGTGGGAGGCGGGAGGCCTAGCGGCCGCCGAATTTCGGCTTGCGCTTCTCGAGGAAGGCGGAGACGGCCTCGCGGAAATCGTCGGTCTCGCGGCTCAGACCCTCATAGGCGACGCCGGCCTCGAACACCGAGTTGAACAGGTCGCGAAGCGCCAGGTTGGCAGTCGACTTGGTGTAGCGGATCGCGGTCTGGGCGCCGCGCGCGAGGCGATCGGCATAGCTGTCGACGAAGGCCTGGAACTCGTCGGCCGGCTTGGCGAAGGTGATGAGGTTGATCCGCTCCGCCTCCACTGCGCCGATCGGGTCTCCGGTGAGAAGGTAATGCTTGGCCTTGGCGAAGCCGATGAGCTGCGGCCAGATCAGCGCGCCGCCGTCGCCCGCCGAAAGGCCGAGGCGGACGTGCGGATCGGCGAATCGGGCGGTGTCGACCGCGATGACGATGTCGCACAGCAAGGCCAGCGAGGCACCGATACCGAAGGCGTCGCCGTTGACCGCCGCGATCACCGGCTTGGGGCAATCGAGCAGGCCGTGGACGATGGCGCGCATGGTGCGGCTCTCGGTGACGAACGCCTCGCCTTCGCCGCGGATCTGCCGGGCGAGCCAGTTGACGTCTCCGCCGGCGGAGAAGGCCGGATCGGTGCCGGTCAGCACGATGACGTCGCTGTCCGGGTCGTCGGCCGCGTCATAGAAGACGCTTCCGAGCTCGTGATGGAGTTCCTGGCTGACCGCGTTGAGCGGCTGTCCGGAGTCGAGCCTCAGCGTGAGGACCCGGCCGCGCCGGCTGCAGACGATCGATTGGTAGCGTTCGAAGTCCATTGGGTGCTGTCCGCCCTTCCCGCTCATTCTTGCACGAACCCGCCGCCGAGGCAGCGGCTCAATAAAGGCCCCTGATCCAGCCGCCGTCGACGGCGATCGCCTGGCCGGTGATGTAACTCGCCTGCCGCGAGCAGAGGAAAACGCACATCGCCGCCACTTCCTCGGGCTGGCCCGGGCGGCCGACCGGGATTCGCGGCTGCGGCTCGATCAGATCGGGGATTCCGCGCGCCTTCGCCTTCTCGGTGACTTCCTCGGAGACGCCGGTGTCGATGAGGCCGGGCAGCACCGTGTTGACGGTGATTCCGTGGCCGGAAAACTCGTTCGACAACGTCTTGTTGAGGCCGAGCAGGGCCGGACGGCCCGTGTTCGACAGGATGATGTTGAGCCAGCGATGCGGCTCCTTCGCGCAGACCGTGGCGAGGTTGACGAAGCGGCCCCAGCCGCGCTCCTGCATCGACGGGATCAGAGCGCGGGCGAGATGGACCTGGCTCATCACCATCTCGTCGAAGGCCTGGCGGAAATCGTCGTCCGAGGCGTCGTCGAGGCCGTAGCGGTTGATCGGGCGGACGTTGCCGATGGCAATGTCGGGCATCCCGAACGCCTGTTTCGCGGCGTCCACCGCGTGAGCGACGCCGTCGCGCCGGGTCATGTCGGCGCTCGCATGGGCGACGGTGCCGCCGGCGGCCTCGATCCGCGCCGCGGCCTCGGCCAGAGGCCCTTCGCGCCGAGCGACCAGCACGACCTTGGCGCCCTCGGCCGCGAGGCCCTCGGCGATCGCTAGGCCGATCCCGGCGCTGGCGCCCGATACCAAGGCGACTTTGCCCCGCAGTCCAAGATCCATTAGATCGCTCCCCTCTGATATCGCGAAGGCGGCTCAGGCCGCGTCGCGCTCCCGCTCGAGCAAGCGCTCCGTCGCTTCGAGATAGCGGGCGAGATGGTGGTCGCCCGTCCCCAGCAGCCGGGCGATGGCGAACAGCCGCTTGTAATAATGGCCGACGATATATTCCTCGGTCATGCCGATCGCGCCGTGCAGCTGGATCGCGGCCGCGCCGACCGCGAGGCCTGCCTCCGAGACCAGGGCCTTGGCGGCCGAGACTCCGCGGCGACGGACGTCCGGGTCGTCATCCTCGACGCTCGCCAGCGCCTGGAACAGGATCGAGCGCGCCATCTCGGTCTCGATCAGCATGTCGGCCATCTTGTGCTGGAGCGCCTGGAAGGCCGACAGGTTCGTGCCGAACTGCTTGCGGGTGAGGAGATAGTCGCGGGTCAGCCACAGCGCCGCCTCCATCACCCCGACCGCTTCCGCGCAGAGCGCGACGATGCCGTGGTCGAGCGCCTCGTCGAGGGCATCGGCGGGAAGGGCCAGGACTTGGTCGGGGGCGACCGCGACGTCTTGGAGGACGACGTCGCCGGCGCGGTGATTGTCGACCAGCCGGTAGGGCTGGATTGCGATGCCTTGGGCGGACGAGTCGACCAGACAGAGCAGAAGTTCGCCGTCGCTTCTCCGTGCCGAGACAATGAGGGAGTCAGCGCCTTCCGCCCCGAGGACGACGGACTTGCGGCCATTGAGGCGCCACATGCCGTTGCCGGCGGGATCGGACAGGGTCGTCGCGATCGGCTCGCCGAGGCCCATGCCCTCGCCGTGAGCGAGAACGACGCGGCGCTCGCCCATCACCATCGCGGCGAGATGCTTCTGGGCCGCGGCGCTGGACGAGCGGGAGAGCAGTCGGGAGGCGACGATGTGCGGGACCAGCGGCTCGACCGCCAGCGCCGGCGCGAGCGCCTCCATGATGATGGCATTTTCCGCGGCGCCGCCGCCGAAGCCACCGGCCTCCTCGCTGAGCCCCGCGCCCAGCCAGCCGAGCTCGGCGAAGGTCGCCCAATGCCCCGGGAACCGGCCGGCAACGGAGCGCACGATCGCGGCGCGCTGCTCCCAGCCATAGTCGCGGGCGGCGAAGCGGGCGACGCTGTCGCGGAGCGCTTCCTGTTCGGGAGAGAGGGTGAAGTCCATCGCGGCTCTCAAAGCTTCAGGATCGTCTTGGCGATCAGCGTGCGCTGGATCTCGTTCGAGCCGCCATAGATGGTGGTGGCGCGGCGGAAGATCGCCTTGGCGGAGATACCCACGCCATGGTCGGGCACCGCTGGCGACGGCTCTTCGTTGACCATGCGCAGGTCCGCCTCGCAGTCGGCGCTGACCGCCAGCGCACGCTCGCCGAGCGCGTCGGCGGCGAGGTCGGCGACCTTCTGGCGAAGCTCGGAGCCGCGCACCTTGAGAAGCGAGGCAACCTGATTGTCGCCGCTGCCGCTGAGCACTCGGAGCACGGCATATTCGAGCGCCAGTGTCTCGACCTCGATCCGCGCCAACCTGGATCGGAACAGCGGGTCGTCGATCAGCGGACGGCCGTTCCTCTGCTCGATCGACGCGATCTCGCGTAGCTGGGCGAGGTCGCGCTTGGTGTGCGGCACCTCGGCGCTGGTCGCGCGCTCGTTGTTGAGGAGGAACTTGGCATAGGTCCATCCAGCGCCCTCCTCGCCGACGAGGTTGCGCGCGGGCACCCGGACGTCGTCGAAGAAGATCTCGTTGACGGTGAGACCTTCGTCGATCGTCCAGATCGGCCGGCGAACGACGCCCGGCGCGTCGAGGTCGATGAGCAAGGCCGAGATCCCGGCCTGCGGCTTTGCCTCCGGATCGGTCCGCACCAGAGTGAAGATCATGTCGGCATGATGGGCGTCGGTCGTCCAGGTCTTGTGACCGCTCACCACATAATCGTCCCCGTCGCGCACCGCCCGAGTGCGCAGCGAGGACAGGTCGGATCCCGCGCCCGGCTCGGAGAAGCCCTGCGCCCAGAATATGTCGCCGTTGCGGATGGCTGGCAGATGCTCCTGCCGCTGCTCCTCCGAGCCGAAAGTGTAGAGGACCGGGGCGACCAGCTCAGTGCCGATGCGGTCGGCGGTCGGCGCGAAGCCGCGGCGCATCTCGTCCTCGAAGATGAAGCGCTGAAGCCCCGTCCAGCCCGTGCCGCCATAGTCGACAGGCCAATGCGCCACCGACCAGCCGCGCCCCGCAAGCACCTTCGTCCACAGCGAGATGTCGGCGCGGTGGTGGTGGAAATCGTGGCGGCCGCGGCGCGCGAGGTCTGCCGGCAGGTTTTCGTGCACGAAACGACGCACTTCGTGGCGGAACTCGAGGTCTTCGGGGTTGAGCTTCAGTCTCACCAGTCAATATCCGTTCGCTTGCGTACTGTTTGCTAGCGCAGACGCCGGAGCGCAAGGAAAATCGGACCGCGGCTTTGCGCTAGCGACCCGTCCAGGCCGGCGCCCGTCGCTCGATAAAGGCGGTCCGCCCTTCGCGCGAATCATCGCTGCCGAGTAAAGTCTCAACAGCGGGGAAATTGGCCATGTCGAGCATCGCGCCCATGTCCATGTCCATGCTGCGATAGGCGACGTCGCGGCTGCACCGAACCGCAAGCGGCGCGCAGGCGGCGACCTGCGCGGCCCATCCGCGCGCCTCATCGATCAGCGCGTCGGGCGCTGTCACCGAAGTCACGAAGCCGAGCTGCAGACCCTCCTCCGCCGCGACGGTCCGGCCGGTGAGGATGATCCCAAGCGCCCGCTTGATCCCGATCGCGCGCGGCAGGCGCTGGACTCCCCCGGCCAGCGCGGCCCAGCCGATGCGCGGTTCGGGAAGAGCGAAGCTGGCTTCGCTCGATGCCAGGATCAGGTCGCAGGCCAGGGCAATCTCGAAGCCTCCGCCGAGCGCCGGGCCGTTGACCGCGGCGATGATCGGATGGGGGAAGTCGTGCCGGTTGGTGAGACCGCCGAAGCCTGTCGGCGGAATCTCCATCGTGCCGCGCTCCAGTGAATCCTTGATGTCGTAGCCGGCGCAGAAGCCGCGCCCGTTGCCGGTGACGATCACCACCCTAACGTCGTCGCGGGCGGCGAGCGCGTCGAACGCCGCCGAAAGCTCCCAATGGGCCGGCGGATGAAGCGCGTTGAGGCGCTCGGGTCGGTCGAGCGTCAGCGTCGCGATCCCGTCGTCGATGGCGCAGCTGTGAAATTGCGCGTCCGAGTCCGCCATTTCCGAAACCCTCGTCAAAATGCCTTTATTAGAAGCTGGCACATTGTACACTAGATGCCTAGTCGAACTTGCCCGGCGACGTTAGGGTGGCTCGACCGACGGCAAGCTCGCGCAGACGAGACGCCGCCGGAACTGGAAGCGGGTCCGCTTCCAAGGAGAGGATCAGACGAATGATCGAAGCTGGCGGCCTCACCGGCGCCGAAGACATGATGTGGTCCGGCGACATCGCTCGGATCGGAGCGGAAGCGCATCCGGACCGGCCGGCGCTGATCGTGCCCGAGGACGGTGTCGCTTATTCCTATAGCGAGTTCGACCGGCGGATCGGCCGCTCGCTCGCCCTTCTCGCCGATCTCGGCCTCAGGCCCGGCGTCCGCATCGGCTATCTCGGCCGCAACCGCGATCTCTATTTCGTGCTTCTGATCGCGGCGATGCGCGGCGGCTACATCATGATGCCGCTCAACTGGCGCTGCCGGCCCAACGAGATCCAATATTTCCTGACCGATTCCGGCTGCCGCTACCTGTTCTGCGACCGCGAACTGAGTGAACTGGCCGACGCCGCAATTGCCGGGCTGGCCGATGCGCCGACGATCATCGACACGCGCCCCGGCGATTTCCCGAACGCCGGCTTCGCCAATGCGCTCGAAGCCGACGGCGCGATCGTTGCCGATGCCGTCGAGCGCGGCGACACGCCCTGCATGCTCTATTACACGAGCGGCACGAGCGGCCGCCCCAAGGGCGCCCTCTCCTCCCATTACGCCTTCTCGATCATGCGCCACATGGAGGTGGTCGCGCCGGACTTCCCGGTCTGGGAGGGCGAGACCTGCCTGTCGGCCATGCCGACCTTCCACATCGCCGGGACGACCTGGCCGATGCAGGCGTTCATGCGCGGCTCGACCGTCGTCCTGACCTCCGACCCGTCCGCTCCGAACCTGGTCAAGCTGACCCGCGAGCATGGCGCCAGCCGGACCTTCGCGGTGCCCACCGTGATCCGCGAGATCGTCCGCGAGGTGCGCGAATCGGGCGTGCCGCTGCCGACGCTCAAGATGTTCTTCTACGGCGCCATGCCGATCGGCGAGAGCCTGCTTCGCGACGCGATGGCGACGCTCGATTGCCAGTTCCTGCAATATTACGGGATGACCGAAGTCACCGGCTCGGCGACCTTCCTCGCGCCGCGCTTCCACGACCTCGAGCGGCCCGACCTGATGCAGTCGGTCGGCCAGCCCTTCCCCGGCGTCACGATCGACATCCGCGACCGCGACGGCCGCTCGCTCCCCGCCGGCCAGCCCGGCGAGATCTGCTTGCGCACGCCGACGATCATGAGCGGCTATTGGGGCATGGACGACGCCACCGCAGAGGCGACCCGCGGCGGCTGGTACTGGACCGGCGATGGCGGCCTCATCACGGATGAAGGCTTCCTCGTCCTCACCGACCGGATCAAGGACATGGTCGTGTCGGGCGGCGAGAACATCTACCCGGCCGAGGTCGAGGAGGTCCTGCGCCAGCACCCGAGCGTCAAGGACGCGGTGGTGGTCGGCCGCCCCGACGAACGCTGGGGCGAGGCGGTGGTCGCTCTGGTCGAGCTCAAGCCCGGCCAGGAGTTGGTCGAGCAGGACGTCATCAGATTCACCAAGGAACGGCTCGCCAGCTACAAGGCGCCCAAGGCGGTCAGCGCGGTCGCACTTCTGCCGCGCACCGCATCCGGCAAGCTGCAGCGCGCCCAGGCTCGCAAGGATTATCTCGCCTCGCTCCAACCGGGCCTGGCGCCATCGGCTGAACGATGCGCCTAGACGGCCACGCGGCCGACGAATGGCGCCGCGGCTGGCGCCTGCCGCTGGTGGCAGCGCTTGGCTACGGGCTCGGCAACGTCTTCAGCCATTCCTTCGGCGTGTTCGTCCAGCCGATCGAGCGCGAGTTCGGCTGGAGCCGCGGCGAGATCGCCACCGCGTTCACCGTGATCAGCCTGGTACTCGCGATCTTCGTGCCGCTCATCGGTCGACTGATCGACCGCGTCGGCCCGCGCCGGATCGCGATTCCCGGAGCCATCTTCTACTGCCTGGCGATCGCGGCTCTTTCGCTGACCGCGCCCGCTCTGTGGACCTGGTGGCTACTGTGGGCGATCGTCGGCCTTGCCGCGGTGACAGTTCAGGCGCCGGTGTGGACGGCAGCCGTCGCCTCGCGCTTCCACCGGGCGCGCGGAGTCGCTCTCGCGATCACCTTTTGCGGCGGCGGCCTCACCACCGCGCTGATGCCGCTGCTGGCGAGCAATCTCATCGCCGAGTTCGGCTGGCGCGGCGCCTATGTCGCGATGGCGGCCATCGTCGCCGTCGTCGCGATCCCGCTCGTGATGCTGGCCTTCTACGACGCAGCCGACCTCGGCGAGCAGGGCCGCGGCGCCCGTCAGGCGCTGCGCGAGAGCCATTCCGGGATGAGCGTGAACGACGCCGTCCGGTCGAGCCGCTTCGTCGGCCTCGCGGTCGCCGCGTTCGCCTTGATGATCGGAATCACGGCGCTGCTCATTCATTTCGTGCCGATCCTGTCGAGCGCCGGCCTGTCGACCGCTCAGGCCGCCGGCGCTGCTTCTCTCGTCGGCATCGGCTCGCTCGTCGGCCGCCTCGGCTGCGGATATCTGCTCGACCGCGTGAATGGAGCGCTGCTCGGCGGGGCCGCCTTCCTGCTCCCGGCCGCGGTGGCGATTTCGCTGATCGTCTTCGAGGGCGGCATTGGCGGCGCGATGGTGATCGCCTTCGTGCTCGGCATGTGCATCGGCGGCGAGGTCGATGTTCTCGCCTATCTCACCAGCCGCTATTTCGGCCTCGCCCATTACGGGACCTTGTTCGGGATCCTCGTCGGCATCCAGAACCTGGCCTTCGCGATCGGGCCGCCCCTCGCCGGCTTCCTCTACGACCGCAACGGCTCCTACGACCTGTTCCTGGCGATCTGCGTGCCCTTGTTCGTGCTCGCCGCCGGCCTGGTCGTATCGCTCGGCCGCTATCCGGACTTTGTCCGCCTAGCCGCGGAGCCGGAGCCCCAGCCGGCCTGACGTCTCACCAGGGCATGGAGATGCCGCCGTTGGGGCGGAGGATCTGGCCAGTGAACTGGCGGCCCGCCTCGGAGGTGAGGAACAGGATGGCGTGGGCGATGTCCTGAGCCTCGGTCGGCTCCGGAAGCACGAGGCCGCGCGACAGCTCGGCGACGACCTGCTGCTTCTTCGCCTCGTCGATCGAGCCGTCGGCATTGGTGAAATGGCGCGAGGTCATCGGCGTGACGACGAAGCCCGGCGCCACCGTGTTGACCCGGACTCCGTGCGGGCCGAGCTCGGCGGCGAGGCACTTGCCGAGCTGCGCGACCGCCGCTTTCGACATCGAGTAGGCGACGGTCTGCGGCAGGGCGAGGTCGATCGCGCTCGAGGCGACGTTGACGATCGAGCCCGAGCCCGCCGCCTTCATCACCCGCGCCGCCGCCTTGCAGCCGAAGAACACGCCCTTGAGGTTGACCGACAGAATCCGGTCGAGCTCGGCTTCCTCGAGGTCGGCGGTGAGCTGCGTGCTGATCGTCGCCGCATTGTTGACGATCGCATCGAGCCGTCCAAACCGCTCGACCGCAAGGTCGACCATGGCCTCGACTTCGGCCTGCCGCGCGACATCGACGCGAACGGCGAACGCGCGGCCGCCCGCATCATTGATCAGACGGGCAGTTTCATCGGCGCCGTCCGAAATGTCGGCGCACAGGACGGCCGCCCCGGCGGCGGCGAACAGCTCGGCCGTAGCGCGGCCGATGCCGCCCCCCGCGCCGGTGACGATCACGGCGCGGCGGGAAAAGTCGCAAGCCTCCACGCCGCGCGTCCTAGCGCAGGTCGTAGTCGCCGGGTTTCGCCTCGGCGACCATGGCGTGATAGTCTTCGGTGAGGAACGGAAGGTTCACGCCGCAGCGGCCGAACTCGTTGTTATAATAGCCGCCCGCGCCCTCGACCTCCCACAGGACCTCCTTCATCGCCGTGTCGAGATCGTCGTTATAGGCGTCGAACACGTCACGCCGAACCGCGGCGGCGCGATGGCCGTTCTCCAGCATGTGGACGATCATCCCCGCGGCGTAGCGGCTCCAGATCTCCGCCCATGAATAGAAGCCGCCGGAGCGCGGCTGGCCGTTGGGGCCGTAGAACATGAACAGGTTCGGGAAATCCGGCATGGCGATTCCGAGATAGGAGCGCGCGCCGTCCTTCTCCCACGCCTTGTCGAGGGTCATTCCGCCGCGACCGACATAATTGACCGGGTGGAGGTAGCGCGAGGTCTGGAAGCCCGCGCCGACGACGATCAGGTCGAACTCGCGCTCCTCGCCGTCGGCGGAGAGGATGCCCTTCGGCGTGATCCGCTCGATCTTGTCGGTGACCAGATCGACATTGTCCTGAAGCAGATGGTCGTAGAAGCCGTTGTCGACGACGAGGCGCCGGGCCAGCGGGGGATATTCGGGCAGGCATTTGCGGAACAGCTCGCTGTCCTCGCCGAGCTTGGACTTCAGATAGTCGGTCAGCGCCTGCTTGACGTCGTCGTTGCGCTTGTTGATGCCGCCGGTCCGCGCGCGGTAGTCGCGGTCATAGGTCTGCATGTCCTGGAGATGCATCGCGGTGTCGAAGCTCGCGTAGCAATACCAGTTCCAATAATAAGGCATGTTGTCGAACAGCCAGCGCGCCTCGCGCGACACCGGGGCGCGATAGCCTTCCAGCTTCATGATCCAGTTGGCGGTGCGCTGATAGACGGTGAGATGCTCGGCCGCCTTGGCGATGGCGGGCATCAGCTGGGTGCCGCTGGAGCCGGTGCCGATCAGTGCGACCCGCTTGCCGGCATAATCGAAGCCATGATCCCATTTCGCGGTGTGGAACATCGCTCCGGTGAACGACTTGGCGCCCGGCAGGTCGGGCTCGTTGGGGGTGCTGAACAGGCCGCTGCCGCTGATTATGACGTTGGCGGAGACCTCCTCCTCGCTGCCGTCCTTGTGGCGCAGCGTCGCGTGCCACAGCGCGTTTTCCTCGTCCCACCGGGCCGCGACGACCTCCGTGTCGAACTGGAAATCGGGGAGGATGCCGTGCCGCTCGGCGACGTGGTTGAGGTAGCGCTTGGTCTCGTCGCGCGCGGCGAAGAACTCGGTCCAGGGATAGTTCTTCTCGAACTTGAACTGGTAGAGGTAGCTGCTCGTGTCGACCCGCGCCTCGGGATAGTTGTTGAGCTGCCAGGTGCCGCCGATGTCGGACTGGCGCTCGATCACGCGGTAGGGAATCCCGAGCTTCTTGAGCTGGATGGCCATGCCGATGCCGCTGATCCCGCCGCCGATGACGAGGACCTTGAACTTATCGATGACGTCCTGCGCCGGACGGTTGGTCCATTCGATGTCGCGCGGATATTCCTCGAGCGCGAGCTCCTCGATCGCGAAGCGGATGAAATTCTCCGACTTCTCCTGCGAGTTGAACAGCTTGATCAGCTTGACGGTCTCGGCCTTGGTCGGCGGCGGCGGAACCGAACCGGGCGGATTGAGGAGATAGTCGAGGACCTTCTCCTTGAGCCTTGGAATGTCCTCGTCGGCGACGACCTCCTGGAGCAGGGCGCCGCCGCGGATCGCCTTCTGGACGACCTTCATCGCGGCCAGTTCGGGATCGCCGGTCACCTGGAAGAGCGCGAGGCGGAGCGCGTTGAGATTGGCCTGGTCGACGGCCCGGCGGATGAAGGTCTCCCGGTCCTCCTCCGGCTGCACCTCCGGGAACGCCGTTTCAGCCAACATCTGGAGATCCGCCATCCAACCACTCCCCCTCGCGTCTGCTGCGCCAATCAGTTCGCTAACATATCGTCTGCTTCTGAACAATCAAGCGCGCGAAGGCCCGGCTGCGAGGCGAAGCTAGGCCTCTAGCCGATTGTTTCCAGGGCAAGAAAAAGGGGAGCCGGCGTGGAGCCGACTCCCCCAAAGTTCGAAGCTGACCGGCCCACTTAGAAGCGGACCTCGGCGGTCAGGAACACGCGGCGGGGTGATTGGTAGGACCGGGCCTGGTTCTGCGTTCCGAGCAGCCAATAGACCTCGTCGGTGAGATTGGTGCCGCCGAGCGTGAGCGACCAGCGGTCGCCTTCCGCGCGATAGCCCATCCGGGCGGTGACCAGGGTGTAAGAGTCGGACTGCTGATCGATCGTGTTGGCGACATTGCGGAACGCCGACGCCGTGTAGTTCACGTCGCCCCCGATGAAGAAGGTGCCCGGAAGGCCCCCGATCGCGGTCTGATAGTCGGCACCCAGCAGCCAAGTCGTCCGCGGCGCGTGCTTGAGACGCATCGCATAGGGCTGGCCCTGCGGCGGGTTGATATATTCGTCCTCGAGCAACGCCAGGTTGCCGAAGATGTTCAGCCCCTGCATCGGGCGAAGACTGCCCTCCAGCTCGAGACCCTGGATGCGGGCATCCGAGGTCACCACGATGGTCTGGCCGCCGGCGGTGAGCGTTGCGCCGAGATTGTTATATTCTGCCGAGAAGGCGGACGCGTTGAGAGTCAGCATCCGGTCGAACCACTGCGACCGCACGCCGACCTCGTAGGAGCTCTCGGTCTCGATTCCGAACTCGAGCTGCATGCCGACGAGGTTCGCCGGGTTGGCATTCGCCCAGCCGGGGGCGCGATAGCCTTCCGAATAGGTGGCGTAGACCAGGATCGGGCCGGTGTCGTAGCTGATGCCCAGTCGCGGCGTGAAATGGCTCTCCGTGATATCGTCGGAATAGGTGATCGACGGGGTAGTCGCGGTCGGCGACGCGAAGAGTAGGCGATCGACCTGCTTCTCGTCCCACGACATTCGACCGCCCAGGGTGACTTCCAGCCCCTGCACCGGACGGATGTAGATCTCGCCATAGGCGGCATAGGCGTCGGTCAGCTGACGATCGTCGTTGATATAGGGGACGGTCGCCGTGGTCCCGACCTGGGACTGGTAAATCGAGCGAATGTCCTCGTGATAGTAGAACAGGCCGGCGATGTAGCCGAGCCAGCCGTCGCCGGACGACGCGAGCTGGAGTTCCTGCTGGAATGCGCTCTGCTGAAGCTCGTTGCGCAGGTTCACCTGCACGTTCGGCGCGGGCTTGGCGAAGAGCGGGCTCGCGAAGACGTCGTTGAAGCCGCGCGCGCCGGTAATCGACCGAAGCGTCGCGAAGCCGAGATCGTAGCTGATCGAAGCCGAAGCACCGCGGGAATCGAACCGCGGGTCATCGTAGGGGAACGGCCCGATGAATGACCTGAAGGGATCGCTGTAGAAGAGCGGGCAGCGCTCGAACTGGCCGGCCGAAATCTGACCGACCGTGCCGTTAGCGGTTATCCCGGGGCGGGTTCCGAGCGCGCCGCAATTCGTCGGCGTCAGGCTCTGAAGGCCCGAGCGGTTCCGAGTAAGGTCGCCGGTCAGGTAAATCGACAGGTCCTCGGTCGGCTCCCACAGGAGCGATACGCGCGCATCGAGGACGTCGCGGGCATTGGCGCGGTGGCCGGTGTCGTTCCCCGCCGCGTCGAGCAGGGTGATGTAGCCGTCCTCATTGTGCGACTGGGCATTGAACATCACCGCTAGCTCGCCCGGGATGAGCGGAACGTTCACCGTTCCGCGCAGGGTGCGGCGGTTGAAGTTGCCGACGGTGGCGACGAGCCGCCCGTAGGTGTCGTTGAGATCGGGGCGACGGGTCACATATTTGACCGCACCCGCGGTCGAGTTGCGGCCGTAAAGGGTGCCCTGCGGGCCGCGCAGCACCTCGACCCGCTCGAGGTCGACCGAGCTCACCATCGAGCCGATCAGTCGGCCGACGAAGATGTCGTCGATATAGACGCCGACGTTCGGGTCCGTGTTGAAGCCGGTATTGTCGATGCCGATGCCGCGCAGGAAGATCTGCGACGCCGACGACGAGGTCGTCGCCTGCTCGACGCTGAAGTTCGGCACTCGGCCGCTGAGCGCGCGAAGATCGGTGACTGCGAGAGTCTCGAGAGCCTCACCGCCGACCGCGGTCACGGCTCCGGGAACGTCCTGAAGCGTCTCGTTGCGGCGACGCGCGGTGACGACGACGACGCCACCTTCCGCAGCGGCGGGCGCGTCGACCTGGGCGGTGGCCAGGGCCTGGTTGGCCTGCTGGGCCTCGACGTCGGGATCGGGAGCCGGTGGCTGTGCGTCAGCCTCGTATGCGAGAGCAGGAGCCGGGAAGGCCAAGGCGGCCGCGATTGCGGTGAAGGCGGTAAAAGCGGCAAAGCGTCCGCGACGACGGGGACCCCCCATGCGAATTCCTCTCTCCTGAATGTGATCGGGATTCTTATGTTCTTGGAGCAGATCTAACGCCTGCACATCGTACGTATGAGCTAAGTATGCTAGTTTATCAATACGCTGTTTTTGATCCATATCGCCGGCGATTTCCCTAGTCGGCACGGCGCATCGCGCGGCGATAGGGCGTCAGCGCGACGAGAATCAGGAGCCAGGCCAGCGGCACCGCGACGAGGCCGACCACAAGCATCGCCTGGGCCAAGGCGAAGGGGCCGGAAAATTGCGTTTCGGCGACTCGCGCGACGGCGAACGGCCCGAGCGACAGGCCGATGAGATTGCTGCAGGCGAGGCTGATCGCCATCAGCCGGCCGCGGAAGAAAGGCGGCGCGGTCAGGGCGACGGCGATCGACGACAAAGCGTTGGTTCCTGACAGGATGCCGAAGCCGACGATGACGAACGCCATCGTCGCGGCGAGCGAATCCTGGAGCACTCCGACGACGAACAGCGCCAGGCCGACCGGGATGAGGGCGAGCTCGACGAGCAGAAGCGCCTCCTTGCGGACCCCGCGCGCAAGACGCTGGGCGACGGTCGGGATCGAGAAATTGAAGAAGGCGCCGACCATCAGGCAGAAGCCGAACAGATAGCCGCTTTCCGACGCCGACACGCCATAGGCCCGGGTCAGGAAGGTCGGGAACCAGGCGACCACGGCGAAGGTCAACGTCATGCAGATCGAGTTGCCGAGGAAGAAGGCGACGTAGAAGTGGAGCGCCTCGCGGAACGAGGCGAACACGCCGGTGCGGTCCGACTGCGGAGTGGCCGCCTGGCGATCGAGCACGCCGCGCTCCGGCTCGCGCACGGTGAAGGCGAGGATTACGGCGAGAATCAGCCCGGGGGCGCCGACCAGGACGAGCGTGGCGCGCCACACCGGAAGGCCCCCGATGATCGGGGCCCCCGCCAGGGCGCCCGATTCGAGCAGGTCGATGAGCGCGCCGCCGATGACATAGGCGGTGATGAGGCCGATCGTGCCGGAGGACACGAACACCGCCGTCGGCGTCGATCGCTCCGAGCGATGGAACAGGTCGCTGATCAGCGACACCGCGACGGGTGAGAGCACCGCCTCGCCCAACGCCAGGCCCATGCGCAGGACGAACAGCTCTTCGAAGCTTCCGGCGAAGGCGGAGGCGATGGTCGCCGCGCTCCAGATCGCGACTCCGCCGACCGCGATGATGACTCGCGGAAAGCGGTCGGCGAGCCACGCCACCGGTATGCCGAGGATGGCGTAGAGAAAGGCGAAGGCCGGGCCGATCAGAAGCGCGATCTGGGTGTCGCTGAGGCCGAGATCGGCCTTGAGCGGAGTCACCAGCAAGGCGAGGATCAGCCGGTCGGCGTAGGAGAAGACGTACAGCACCGCCAGCAGGCCGACGACATACCACCGGCTCCAGCCCTTGCTGTCTGACGACATCCTCTATCTCCTATTTTTTCCGGAACATGAGGATGTCCAAAATAGTACGCAAGCAAATTTTTAGCTTGCTTGCCCTTCTCGTCCGAGCAAGTTTCCGGCCGACGCAAAACGAACCGCAGGAGCGCTGAAGGAATGTCGGATGGGCAGCAATCGTGCAATCGCCTCGCCGGGCGCCGGATACTGATCACCGGGGCGGCCTCGGGCATCGGCCTCGCGACCGCGCGCCTGTTCGCGGCCGAGGGCGCCCGCCTCGCCCTGCTCGACCGCGACCGGGAGGCGCTGGAGGGCGTCGCTTCCGAAATCGGTGCTCACGCCGCGGCGGTCGAACTATCCGAGGAGTCGCAGATCCGCGCGGCGGTCTCCGGAAGCGCCTCGGCGCTCGGCGGCCTCGACGGCGTAGTCAACGTCGCGGGGATCGGCGGCGGCACATTCGTCGAGAGCATGACGCTCGAGGACTGGAACCGAGTCCTCGCCGTGAACCTGACGGCGCCGTTCCTCGTCTGCCGCGAGGCCCTTCCCCACCTACGCGAGGCGAGCGGCGGAACCATCGTCAACGTCGCCTCCGGCCAGGGCCTGCTGCCGTCGGCGCCGAGCCTCAGCGCCTATGCCGCGTCGAAGGGAGGCCTCGTCACATTCTCGAAGGCAATGGCGCTGGAGCTCGCCCCCGAGATCCGGGTGAACGCGATATGCCCGGGAGTCGTCGACACGCCGCTGCTTCCCGCGCAGATGCGCGAGGCGGCGCGCGCGCCCGGCTCCGGCTACGCATTGAAGCGGGTCGGCGAGCCGAAGGAGATCGCCGCGGGAATCCTCTTCCTGACCAGCCGCGAATCCGCTTTCGTCACCGGCATCGCGCTCGCCGTGGACGGCGGCCGCACCTACCATTGAAAGGAGTTCGGGTGAGCGACCAGCAGCCGGCCGTCGCGGTCTCGATCGACGAGGGGATCGCCACGCTCACCCTCAACCGCCCCGACAAGCTCAACGCGCTGTCTCGGCCGATGATCGGCGAGATCATCGAGGCGCTCGATCGGCTCGAGGCCGACGATGGCGTCCGCGCCGTGATCTTCACCGGTGCCGGCCGCGCGTATTGCGCCGGCGCGGACCTCGCCGCGGCGGGCGAGACCACGTTCGATTACGATCGCAGGGCCGGCGCGGCCTATGAAGGCGAAGACCAGCCCGTCGAGCGCGACTGGGGCGGAATCCTGACTCTTCGCCTGTTCGCCTTCACCAAGCCGCTGATCGCCGCGGTGAACGGCGCGGCGGTCGGGGTCGGAGCGACGATGCAGCTGCCGATGGACATCCGAATCGCCTCCACCAAGGCGAGGTTCGGCTTCGTCTTCGCCCGGATCGGGATCGTTCCCGAAGCTGCCTCGTCCTGGTTCCTGCCGCGCATCGTCGGCATCTCGACGGCGCTCGAATGGTGCTATTCCGGCCGCTTGGTTGCCGCCGAGGAGGCGGTGGAGCGCGGTCTCGTTCGCTCGCTGCATGAGCCGGAGGCCCTGCTTGCCGATGCCCATGCGCTTGCGCTCGAGCTGACCAGCGCCAGCGCACCGGTGTCGATCGCCCTCACCCGCCAGATGATGTGGCGCATGCTCGCCGCGGGCGACCCGCAGATGGCGCATGAGGTGGACAGTCGAGCGGTCTTCCTGCGTGGGAAGTCTGCCGATGTGCGTGAGGGCGTTGCGGCCTTCCTCCAAAAGAGAAAGGCGACATTCACTGAGCGCGTCTCATGCGACGTTCCCGAGATCTTTGGTTAGACACGCGTTGTCAGGGCGTCTCTCACGGAGAGCGCCAGGTTATCAAGCCAATGAGGCGGTTCTGATCCGGGTGCCAGGGCATCCGATCACCGGCGACACGCGATTGCCTGCTGTTCGCGTCAGCCCGTCGCTACGGGCGGTCGCCGATGAGCCGCTGAATGTCCGGGTGATCGGCATCAGCGCGCTGCAGCAGCACCTCGATGACCGCATCAACTTGTTCATCGCTCGGAATGAGCCGGGTTGGACTTTCCCACCACCAATCGTGAAGAACCGAGCAGAGCGTAGCGGGCTCAGCAGTGGCGACTTCCTCGCGCGTGGGGATGTAACAGCCCATGCGGGTCATACCGCTATGCTCCTCCATGACGGCCTTGATGTCGTCTGGGGTGAAGCCGAACCGGTCGGCGCGATCATTATTCATTGGTCTGTTCCACGTTGGCAGAGGAGTGGCTCGATGTCGGGTGCCCGCCAACAGATCGTTTTCTCCGGTTTCACGAAGCTTTGGTTGATCGTTTTCCCTGCGGATCCGGCCGTTTCGGGTGACCTCGTTTAGAGACGGTCGCGTGCTTATCGACGAGGCCTCCGCGCTCGCAGGCTTCTCAAGAGTAGTTGGCATGATGGCGGGCGAAGAAGCTGAACGCCGCCGGACCCTCGCCTCTTTCAAATGCAATGAGCACCTCCCTCAAAGCCGGCGTCACGAACAAGGGCAAGAACGGCACTAGGGCGTCGATGCCGAGCGCCACGCGCGCGCGGTTGGCGAGACCCGCTCCCATTTCCGCAGCCAACCGCCGCCGGAACTCACCCTCGCTTCGCGCAGCGGCGACCGCAAAGTGGATGGTCAGCCCCTCACCGGTCGCAAAATCATCGACGCTGCCGAGCCAGAGCGAGACTGGCGTCCCGACCGGGAACAGCTCCGCTGCCTCCCAAGTGAACGGTGCTGGCGCGGTCGCCTTCTCGGCTGCAGCGAGCGTCGCGAAGCCTGGGTCGACGAGCAGCGCCTCGGCTCGTCTGGCGATCGCCAGGACCATGCCCACCTCGGCCTCGCCCTTCAAAGCGAGGTGGCGGGCCACCCGCTCGACCCGGCCGGCGTCCTTCGCGCCGACCGGATTGTTGTGCCTACTCACGGGGTCTCTCCGTCCCACTGGTCGACATAGGGCTTCCACGCCTCCCACGCCTCCTGCTGGCCAGTGTCCGAACAGAGGCGATGGACGGTAACCCCAAAACCGTCCGGTCCGAGTTCCCGCGCGGGGACGACGATGTGGATATGAGGCTGGTTCGACGAACCGGCGGTCCCGGGCGCGTGGGTGATTATGATGGCAGCTAAGCGCCGTTCGATGGCAAAATGGCGCCGCGCGAACGCCCGCACCTTCTCCGCCCCGACATGGAGTGGCTCCGTATCGGGCAGACCGATCTTCACCTGCACGAAGGCATGGCGCTCGTAGGCAGGCAAGGTCGCGTCGAAGCGGGCGAGCAGGTGAGCGACGTCCCAATAGTCGCCAGGCGCTCTCCGCGGGAGCACCAAATCGACATCACGGGCAGCGCCATGGTGGGGATCATCCCCGGGGCGGATCTTCTTTTCGACCCAGGGAGCGATGCCCGCGCGGGGGCCGCTACCTTCCCACCAATAGCGGGTGAAGTCGAAGTCGGCATGGTCGCCACCGCCGTTGACGAACTGGCGAAGGACGGCCGGCTCGGGCGCTTCCCCTTCCGGCGTCCTTGCTGCCGCCGGCTTCTTGAAGGTGACCTTGGTCGAAGCGGTCTTCTTCTTGCGCGTGGGCTTGGTCGTCATGGTCACGCCCTCCCTTCGAACATCGGAAGGCCACGGCCGTGGTTGAGGCAGCGCGCGCGGTCCTCGGCATCGGCAAAGGGCGCCGCGTCCTCGATCTCCAGGCCGCACACGTCGGCGCGGATGAACGGCCCATCACCGGCATCCGGGATCAGCCACAGATCACCGCCCTGCCGCCAAGTCTGGTAGCGTACTAGCCAGTTGCCGCGGCTCTGGAGATAGAGGTCGAACGACGTGCCGCGCTCGGCGTCGTAGCGCAGAAGTGCCAAATCGCGCCCGCTATACTGAGCGAGGCGCTCGGCCTCCGCGAAGACCAGCGGCCGCCGGCAGGCGGTGCCGGCGATCAGCAGATCCGCCTGCCACAGCAGAAAGCAGCCGGCCAACTTCGGATCGCGGGTGCCGGGGGCGACATCGATCGGGCCGTCGATGGCGGCTGCGAAGGCCCCCATCCGCCGCATCACCGGCCAGCTGGGCATCGGCAAGGGTTCGGCGTCCATGATCGGGCGCCGCATCAGCATCGTGGTCATTGTCTTCTCTTCTTCTTGGAGGCGCGCGACAGCCGAGCAGGGTCGCGGACGCCCTCCTTTTCATTTCTCTTGCTCGACCGACCGGTCTGAGCCCCGCCCTGTTGTTTTCCCTTGCGGTCAGCGCCGGCCGGTCAGGTGGAAGAGTTGGATGTCGGCATTGCCAAAGCCGAAGTCCTTCTCGTCGACCTCCATCCAGGGCGGAGCGGCTGGTCGCAGCGGTGCGCGCTCCAGCCGGAAGCAGGCGCCATCCGACTCATCCCCATCGGGATCGGGGACGAGCCAGGGGACGTCCCGCGCATTGACCCAGAGCCTCAGGCCGTGGTGCCAGTGGACCTCACCCCGGGCGCAGCGGGCGAGCGATACATAGAGAGTGGCGTCGCCGCGCGTGGTCCGGCCGGGCATGGCCATCACGGCGCTGCAGCGAATGTCTCGAAGAGCATCCGCCACTGCCCCGAACGCTTCTCCCTCCGCCCAGGCGAGCAGAACCAGGTCGGCTTCGGGGTCGTAGAGAGCGTCAGCGAATGGCCGCGGCAGCAGCTCGGGGCGGCTTACGAAGCGCCAGCCGGCCAGCTTGGCCAAGGCCAGCGCGGCGCTCAGAGCATGGCCGTGGTTGGCCCGGCTCGCAGGGGTTGTGTAGATCATGTGCGGGTCTCGCTCTTGTCTCCCC
>JBKBVA010000099.1:0-8667 GCA_046289665.1 Allosphingosinicella sp. | reverse complement strand
GCTGCGCGAACATCTGGTGGAAGGCGGAGCGGGTGGCGGCGCCGCGGCTCGAGCGGGCGCAGATGGCGCAGTTCACCGGCACCGTCGAGAAGCTCCAGAAGCTGGCGGCGAAGGAGACGGTGCGGCTCGTCGTCGCGGCAGAGGGCGCGCCGGCGCTGCCGCCGCGGCTGCGCATCAACGTCGACGAGGCCAAGATACCGGCGGGCGTGCAGGCGGGCGCGACGGTGTGGGTGCGCGCCTGGCGGGTGCCGCCCGCCCCGCCGGCCGTGCCCGGCGCCTACGATTTCTCCCGCGCCGCCTGGTTCCAGGGCATCGGCGGCACCGGCCGGGCGCTCGATCTCGCGCTCGTCGCGCCGGCGAAGACGCAGGGGTGGGACGCGCGGCTCGCCGCCTGGCGGCAGGCCCTCGCCGACCATGTCCGCGCGCAGCTGCCCGGCGGGGAGGGGGCGATCGCCGCCACGCTGGCGACGGGCGACCAGGCCGGCATCTCGGAGGAGGATGCGGAGGCGATGCGTCGGTCCGGCCTCGCCCATCTGCTTTCGGTGAGCGGCCTCCACCTCACCGCGGTGGTCGGCGCCGTGATGCTGCTGACGCTGAAGCTGCTCGCGCTGAGCCCGACGCTGGCCCTGCGCTTCCGCCTTGTCCTCATCGCGGCCGGGGCGGGGGCGCTGGCGGGGATCGGCTACACCTTGCTCACCGGCGCGGAGGTGCCGACGGTGCGCGCCTGCATCGCCTCGATCCTCGTCCTGCTCGGCATCGCGCTGGGGCGGGATGCGCTCACGCTCCGCCTCGTCGCGGTCGGCGCGCTCATCGTCCTCCTGTTGTGGCCGGAGACTTTGCCAGGGCCGAGCTTCCAGATGAGCTTCGCCGCGATCACCGCGATCGTGGTCCTCCACGACCATCCGAGGGTCCGCGCTCTCCTCTCCCGCCGGGAGGAGGGGCTGGTGCAGAAGGTGGGACGCGGCCTCCTCGCCCTCATCCTCACCGGCCTCGCCGTCGAGCTGGCACTGACGCCGATCGCTCTGTTCCATTTCCACAAGGCCGGCCTCTACGGCGCCTTCGCGAACATCGTCGCCATTCCGCTCACCACCTTCGTGATCATGCCGCTTGAGGCGCTGGCTCTGCTGCTCGACCTGGTCGGGCTGGGAGCGCCGGTCTGGTGGGTCGTCGGCCAGGCGCTCTCCCTCCTCCTCGGCCTCGCCCACTTCACCGCCAATGCCCCCGGCGCCGTCGCCATGCTGCCCACCATGCCGGTCGGCGCCTTCGCGCTGATCGCAGGCGGCGGATTGTGGTTCGCCCTGTGGCGGACGCGCTGGCGGCGCTGGGGAGCGGTGCCGGTGGCGGCGGGCGCGCTGTGGGCGCTCTCGACGCCTTCGCCCGACTTGCTCGTTACCTGCGACGGCAAGCACCTCGCGGCCCGCTCTGCCACCGGCGAGCTGGCGATCCTGCGCGGCCGCGCCGGCGACTATGTGCGGGACATGCTTTCCGAGACGTCGGGAAGCGCCGCGGAGCTGACCGAGCTCGACGCGGCCCGCAACGCCGCCTGCAGCACCGATCTGTGTGCCGCAGAAGCCGGTCGCGGCGGCGCCCGCTGGCGGGTCCTTGCGGCCCGCACCCGCCACCTCGTCGACTGGCGCGAGATGGTGCGCGCCTGCGCCGCGGCGGACATCGCCGTTTCCGACCGGCTGCTCCCGCGCGGCTGCACGCCCCGCTGGCTGAAGGCGGACCGGCGCTTCCTCGAGCGGACCGGCGGACTGGCCATCACGCTGGGGCCGACGCCGACGGTCCGTACGGTGGCGGAGCAGGTCGGCGGCCATCCCTGGGCCGGCACCAGGCGCTAGCGGCGGGCCTGCTCGCGGTTGGCGCGGTCGATCGACATCAGGATGCCGAGGCAGATCATCACCGTCAGCATCGCCGATCCGCCATAGGAGACGAGGGGGAGGGGGATGCCGACGACGGGGGCGAGGCCCATCACCATCATCAGGTTGATCGCGATGTAGAAGAAGATGGTGAGCGTGAGTCCCGACGCGGTCAGCCGCTCGAACCTGCCCTTGGCGGCCAGCGCCACGCCCATCCCCCAGCGCAGCAGCAGGAAGAAGAGGAGGATCAGGACGATCCCGCCGACCAGCCCCCATTCCTCGGCGATCGCTGAAAAGATGAAATCGGTATGCTGCTCCGGCAGATATTGAAGGTGGCTCTGGGTGCCGTTGAGGAAGCCCTTGCCGAACAGGCCGCCGGACCCGATCGCGATCTTGGACTGGGTGAGGTGATAGCCGGCGCCGAGCGGATCCTCCTCCGGATTGAGGAAGATCAGCACCCGGTCCTGCTGGTGCGGGAGCATGAAGGAATAAGCGATCGGCAAGGCGGCAGCGACCGCGATGCCGCCGCCGATGAACAGCCGGAGCGGCAGGCCGGCGAGGAACATCATCGCGATGGTGTTCAACACGATCAGCATCGTCGTGCCGAGATCCGGCTGGAGCAGGATGAGGAGGATCGGCGGCCCGAGAAACACCGCGACCGGCCAGATCGCCGACCCGCGGCGGATCTCCGGCGGCGGCACATGGGCGTAGAAGCGGGCGAGGACGAGGACCAGGATCGGCTTCATCATCTCGGAGGGCTGGATGCGCAGGAAGCCGAGCTCCAGCCAGCTGCGCGCCCCGCCGCCGATCACGCCGAGGATCAGGGTGAGGATGAGGAGCAGGATGCCGCCGGCATAGCCGAGGAAGGCGAGATCGTGGAACGTCTGCGGCCGCATGTAGGAGAGGCCGATCGCGAGGCCGAGGAAGGCGACGAAGCGCACCGTGTGCGGGATCGCCCACGGCATCACCGATCCGCCCGCGGCCGAATAGAGGCCGAGCGCGCCCGCGCCGGCGAGGGCGGTGACGATCAGCAGCATCTGCCACGGCATGGCGGCGATGCCGGCCGGAAGGATGGTCCGCATCAGTTCGCCGCCCGCACCGCTTCATCGGGGCTGGCGGGCGGCGCCGCATCGGCGCCGGCCTCGCGCGCCGCCATCCAGCGCCGGGTGCGGGCTTCCATGCGCTCGGCTAGCGTGCCGCCCCATTGCTCCTCGAAGCCGCGCAGCGCCTCGATCGCCTTGGGCCGGTCGAACAGATAGGTGAGCACGTCCTTCGCCACCGGCGCGGCGGCGCGGCTGCCGCCCATGCCGTGCTCGATCACCACCGAGGCGGCGTAGCGCGGATTGTCGGTCGGCGCGAAGCAGACGAACAGGCCGTGGTCGCGATACTTCCAGTCGCCGCCCTGGCCGCGCTGGCCGGCGGTGATGCGGCGGACCTGCGCCGTGCCGGTCTTGCCGCCCATTTCGACGCCGGGCACTTCGAGCCGGCTCCGGCCCGCGGTGCCGGCGCCGTTCACCACTTCCCACATGCCGGCGCGGACGGTCTCGAAATGCTCCTTGGCGAAGGGCAAGGGCGCCGGAGCGGGCTGGCGCTCGCGCCGGAGCAGGCGGGGGTGGATGTCGAGACCCGAGGCGATGCGGGCCGACATGACCGCGAGCTGGAGCGGATTGACGATCACGAAGCCCTGGCCGATCGACGTGTTGAGCGTATCGGATTCGGTCCAGTCCGGCCGCTCGACCAGCCTCGCGCTCTTCTCGTAGCGGGCGCGCTTCCACTCCGCGCCCGGCATCGTGCCGTAATTCTGGGAGACCACCGGCAGGTCGAACTTCTGGCCGAAGCCGAGGCGCTTTCCCATTGCCGAGATGACGTCGATGCCGACGCGGCGTCCCATCGCGTAGAAATAGGTGTTGCAGCTCTTTGCGATCGCGGTGTGCATCGTCATCGAACCGTGCCGGCCGAGGCAGCGGAAGAAGCGGTTGCCGAGCTGGTAGCCGCCGGGACAGTTGACGCGCGCCTTCGGATCGACTCCGGCCTGGAGCAGGGCCATCGCCACCATCGGCTTGAAGGTCGATCCGGGCGGATAGAGGCCGTCCAGCGCCTTGTTGAGCAGCGGCTTGCGCTCATCCTCGGCCAGCATCTTCCATTCCGCCTGGCTGATGCCGTCGGTGAAGCTGTTGGGATCGTAGGCCGGCATCGAGGCGAGAGCGAGAAGATCGCCGGTCAGGCAATCGAGCACCACCACCGAGCCGGATTCCTCGCCCAGCCGTCGGGCCGCATAGGCCTGGAGCCCGGCGTCGATGGTGAGCGGGAGAACGCCGCCGGTCTTGTCCTGAAGGGTGGTGAGCTCGCGGACCAGCGTGCCGCGCGCGGTCACTTCGACGCGCTGCGCGCCCGGCGTGCCCCGCAGGCGCTGTTCCATCGTTTTTTCAAGACCTTCCTTGCCGATCTTGAACCCCGGCGTGATCAACAGGGGGAGCTTGTTCTCCGCCTCATATTCTTCCTTGTTGGGCGTGCCGACATAGCCGACGAGGTGCGCGACGGCGGCGCCTTCGGGATAGTAGCGCGAGAAGGAGCGCAGAGGCGCGGCCCCGGGCAGTTCGGGCTGGCGCACCGTCACCGCCGCATATTTCTCGTACGGGAGGTTCTCGGCGACCGGGACCGGCTGGTAGCCGGCCGCGCGCTCCAGCTCTTCCCTGATCCGCTCGACCTCGTCCGCCGGCAGGTCGAGCAGGCGGGCGAGCTCGGCGATGATGCGGTCCGGCTCCTTCAGGCGGTCGGGAATGAGGTCGACGCGGAAGTCGCTGCGGTTGATGGCGATGGGGTGGCCGTTGCGGTCGACGATCCAGCCGCGCCGCGGCGGGATCAGCCGCATCTGCACCCGATTGCTCTCCGAGAGCACCTTGTAGCGCTCGTTCTCGCGGATCGAGAGCCAGGCCATCCGCCCGGCGAGCGCGGCCGCCAGCACGCCCTGAAAGCCCCCCACGACCAGCGCGCGGCGGGTGAAGGTATAGACCTGGCTGTTCTCGGTGATGGTCGGCCGGCCGCGCCGCGTCATCGGGCAAGCCGCCATCGATCGAGGGCGAGGACGATGCGCGCCACCAGGGGGTAGGCGATGATCGAGAGGAGAAGCTGGGGCACCATCACCATATAGGGCGTCGCGGAGCCCATTGCCCGCGCGATGTACCAGCCGCCGAAGCTGTTGAAGGCGATGGCGGCGGAGGCGAACAGCCAGTCCATCCAGTAATCGCGCCAGCCCACCCGGCTGTCGATCAGGTCGAAGATGAGGAAGGTGATCGTCCACAAGGCCATGGACTGGCCGATCGGGTGGCCGGCGACGAGGTCGTTGAACAGGCCGAGGGGCAGGGCGACGTGGGCGAGCCACATTTCCGGCCGCAGCAGCCGCCAGGCGATCAGCACCAGGAAGGCGAAATCGGGGATCAGCGGCGCCGTCGCGACGATCGGCAGCAGGTCGAGCAGCGAGGCGGCGAGCGTCGTCGCGACCGGCACCGCCTGGCGCCGCCACTGGACCATTGCCACGTCACGGCTCGATCCGGCGATCCGGCTCATTGATTGGCCCCGACGAGGGAGGCGGCGGCCTCCTCGGACAGCGGCGCGTCGGCGAGCGGCTGATAGATTTGCAGGACGACGCCGAAATCGACCTCCGAGGGGTCGGCGAGCGGCTTGGCGACGGTGCGATCGCCCTCGATCCGGGTGACCACCGCCACCGGAATGCCGGGCGGGTAGATGCCGCCGACGCCGGAGGTGACCAGGATATCGCCGCGGCGGAAGGGATTTTCGCCGACTTCCAGCGTTTTGAGGTCGATGGTTCCGTCGCCGTGTCCGGTCGCGATGGCGGGCGTGCCGTCGCGCACCAGGCGGACCGGCACGTTGCTGGCGCCGTCGCCGATGAGCAGGACGCGGCTCGCCCAGCGGCCGGTCTCGATGATGCGGCCGATCAGCCCGTCGGCGGCGCGGACCGGCTGTCCCGGCTGCACGCCGTGGGACGTCCCCGCCGACAGCGTCGCCAGGCGGCGGCTCGAATCGTAGGAGGAGCCGACGATCCGCGCCACCGCCACTTCCTCCTCGACGTCGCGGCGGAGCTGGAGCAGGCCCTTCAGCTGCTGGTTCTCGAGTTCGGTGGCGCGCGCCTTGATCAGCGCGCGGCGGGTGTCCGCCAGCTGGCGGCGAAGCTCCTCATTCTGCGCGCCGGCGCGGAAATAGGCGCTGGTCGAATCGCCGATACCCTCGAAGAAGCGCACCACGCTGCGCCCGCCCTCGCTGACCGGGCGGGTGGCGTCGAGCGCAGCGCCCTTCAGCGCCGAGAATCCCCGCGGATCGATGACGGCGATGATGAGCAGCAGGATCGCGAACAGGATGCCGCCCACCGCCACGACGTAGCCGAGGAACAGTCCATATTGCGCCCTGCGGGAAAATCCGGGGCGCCGGGTCGATGGCGGCGCCATGATGCTCCCCGTCCGCTCAGGCCGTCAGCAGGACGCCGCGGAAGATCTCTTCCTCCAGCGCGCGCCCGGTGCCGATCGCGACGCAGGTCAGCGGATCGTCGGCGACGGTGACGGGAAGGCCGGTCTCGTCGCGCAGCACCTCATCGAGGCCCTGCAGCAACGCGCCGCCGCCGGTCAGCACGATGCCCTGGTCGACGATGTCCGCGGCGAGCTCCGGCGCGGTATTCTCGAGCGCGATGCGCACGCCTTCCACGATCGTCCCCACCGGCTCGGACAGAGCCTCGGCGATCTGGCGCTGGTTGATCGTGATTTCCTTGGGCACGCCGTTGACGAGGTCGCGGCCCTTGATGTGGACGGTCTCGCCGTCGCCGTCCGCCGGCGGCTTGGCGATGCCGACCTGCTTCTTGATCCGCTCGGCCGTGGCCTCTCCGATCAGCAGATTGTGGTTGCGCCGGACGTAGGAGCTGATCGCTTCGTCCATCTTGTCGCCGCCGACCCGCACCGACGTGGTGTAGGCGAGGCCGCGCAGCGACAGGACGGCGACTTCGGTGGTGCCGCCGCCGATGTCGACGACCATCGATCCGATCGGCTCGGTCACAGGCATATCGGCGCCGATCGCGGCGGCCATCGGCTCCTCGATCAGCCACACCTGACTGGCGCCCGCATTGGAGGCGGCGTCGCGGATCGCGCGGCGCTCGACCGAGGTGGAGCCCGAAGGAACGCAGATCACGATCTCCGGCCAGCGCGGGAAGCGGCGCTTGCCGTGGACCTTCTGGATGAAGTGCTTGATCATCTGCTCGGCGACGTCGATGTCGGCGATGACGCCGTCGCGCAGCGGCCGGATCGCCTCGATCTGGTCGGGGGTCTTGCCCATCATCATCTTGGCGTCGTCGCCGACCGCCTTCACGCGCTTCACGCCGTTGATCGTCTCGATGGCGACCACCGACGGCTCGTTCAGTACCACGCCGCGGCCGCGCACGTAGACGACGGTGTTCGCCGTGCCGAGGTCGATCGCCATGTCGTGGGAGGGAAATTTGAAGAAACGCATGAGTGACATTCTGGTGGGTCCCGCTGCTCGAATGGGTGTGCCGCCGCCATCCGCCGGCTGCGCTCACCTTCTCTATAGGATGGCCCCTCCGCTTGTTCCACCAATCAGTTAAGTGTTTGGGGAGCCGAGCCCCCCGGGCTCGTCTGGACGATCCGGGGGATCGCCCAGCCAAACACCTCGCGGGACGCCGCCGCTTGGGCTAGGAGGGAAATCATGTCAATACGCCGCCTGCCCGAGCACCTCGTCAACCGGATCGCCGCCGGTGAAGTGGTGGAAAGACCGGCCAGCGCGCTGAAGGAGCTGGTCGAAAACGCGATCGACGCCGGCGCGGGCCGGATCGGCATCGCGCTCGGCAGTGGCGGGCTCGACCGGATCGAGGTCTCCGACGACGGCTGCGGCATGGACCGGGACGAAATGGCGCTGGCGCTGGAGCGGCACGCGACCTCGAAGCTGCCCGGGGAGGAGGTCGAGGCGGTGACGACGCTGGGCTTCCGCGGCGAGGCTCTGCCCTCCATCGCCAGCGTCGCCCGCCTCACCATCGAAAGCCGCGTGCGCGGCGGCGAGGGCTGGTCGCGCATCGTCGACAATGGTCAGCTGGCGGGAGAGGGGCCCGCCGCTCTGCCGCCCGGCACCCGCATCCTCGTCGAGGATCTGTTCGGCCGGGTTCCCGCGCGCCGCAAGTTCCTCCGCTCGCCGCGGTCTGAATATGCCGCCTGCCTCGACGCGGTGAAGAGGCTCGCCATGGCGCGGCCGGACATCGGCTTCACCCTCGACCATGACGGCCGCCGCACGCTCGCCGTCCAGCCCGGCGAGGACCGCCCCGCCCGCGTCGCCGGCCTCACCGACCGGGCGCTGCGCGAAAACAGCGTCGCCATCGATTACGAACGCGGCGCGGCGCGCCTCGGCGGCGTGGCGGGCCTTCCCACCTTCAACCGCGGCGTCGCCGACCACCAGTTCCTGTTCGTCAACGGCCGCCCGGTGAAGGACCGGCTGCTGATCGGCGCGGTGCGCGCCGCCTATCAGGACTTGCTCGCCCGCGACCGCCACCCGATCCTCGCTTTGTTCATCGATCTCCCGGGCGACGAGGTCGACGTCAACGTTCACCCCGCCAAGACCGAAGTGCGCTTCCGCGAGCCGGCTCTGATCCGCGGCCTCATCGTCGGAGGGCTGCGCCACGCCCTCGACGCGGCCGGCCACCGCGCGGCGCAGCAGCCGGCGACCTTCTCCGGCTGGCGGCCCGAGCCGGCGCCGATGCGCAGCCCGAGCTTCCCGCTGCCCCCGCAGGGGCAGTCGAGCG
>JBKBVA010000098.1:0-8683 GCA_046289665.1 Allosphingosinicella sp. | reverse complement strand
GCCCTCATTGGCCGCAGCGTGGGCGACGAGGTCGAAGTGACGACCCCGTCGGGCGACCGCTATTACGAGATCGAGAAGGTCGAGTTCATCTAGGACGCGCGGCCGTGCGCCCTCCCCAGAGCATGCGGAGCGCGCCGGTCACGCTGGCCATCGCCGTCGCCACCTTCGTCGCCTGGTTCCTCGCCTGGGGGATCGGGTGGGATCAGGAACTGGCCTGGTGGGGCGGCTTCATCCCGGCGCGGCTCGAAGCGGGCGCGGACCCGCCCGGCCCGTGGGCGCCGGTGTTCCTGACGCCGCTCACCGCGACCCTGCTTCACGCCAACTTCATCCACATCGCCTTCAACCTGCTGATCCTGTTCTTTTGCGGGCGATCGGTGGAGCCGATCCTCGGCGGGACCGGAATTGCCGTCCTCTACCTGGTCGGCGCCTTCGCGGCCGCGGCCGCCCACTGGGCCGCCAATGTCGGCGAGGCGGTTCCGATGATCGGCGCGAGCGGCGCCGTCTCCGCGCTGCTCGGCGCCTATGCGCTGCTGTTCGGCCGCAACAAGGTGAAGGTCGCCAGCCCGGCCGTGGCCCTGTGGCTGCACGCGCTCTGGCTCGCCGCGGCGTGGATTGGCCTCCAACTCCTCATCGGCTTCACCTTCGAAGGCACGCCGGTGCGCATTGCCATCTTCGCGCATGTCGGCGGCTTCCTCGCCGGCCTGCTGCTGGCGAAGCCGCTGCTGCTGTGGAGATATCGCGGCGCCTGAGCGGCGCCGGCCGCGTCACGCCTCGAGGTCGGGCTCGAGCAGGCGGTGGAGGTGGACGACGACATATTTCATCTCGGCGTCGTCGACGGTGCGCTGCGCGCTGCTGCGCCAGGCGTCGAGCGCGCTGGCATAATCGGGGTAGATGCCGACGACGTCGATCGTCGCCGTGTCGAAATCGAGGCCCTGCGGATCCTTGACCCGCCCGCCGAATACCAGGTGAAGTTTGCTGCTCATGGAGGAGCCGGATAGCGTCCCCGCCCGGGAAGGCAAGCTTCGCGCGGGCGGGGAGGTGTCGGCCGCCGGCTCAGGCCTGGCTGCCGCCGCTCGCCATGCCGCCGGTGGTGCTGCCGCCGACCGTCGCGCCGCCGCTGCCGCCGCTGGACGAGCCGCCGCCGCTGGACGAGCCGCCACCGCTTTGGCCGCCGGAGCTTCCGCTGCCGACTTTGCCCTTGACCTCGCTGCGCGCCGCTTCGGCGGCGGCGGTGGCGGAGCTCCTGAGCTTGCCGACCGCCTCGTCGGTGAAGCCGCCAAGCTCCTGCCGGCCCGCTTCCTTCGCGGCATTGGCCGCCTCGCGCGCCGTCTCGGTGATGCGCCGGCCGACGGGCCCGAGATATTCCTGCTCCTGGCGGGTGCGGGGGATCAGCAGGCCGGCGATCGCGCCGACCGCGAGGCCGCCGAGCACGGCCGCCATCGGATTGGCCTCGATGCCTTCGCCGGCGCGGCGGGCGGCGCCCGAGGCGGTGTCGCGGGCGGAGCCGTAGGCGCTGCCGGCTTTCTCGCGCGCCGAGGAATAAGCGGCGGACGTGCGTTCGCGCGCCGACTGATAGGCCTCGGCCGCCTTGCTGGTCCGGTCCGATCCGGATCCGTTGCCGGCGCCGCTGTTGGTCGTGGTGGTGGTGTCGGGATTGGTGCTCATGCGATTGCTCCTTCTTGGGGCGACCCGGCGCCGACTGGCGCGGTGAGGTCGTAGTGTCTGTCGGTACGGGCGAGGTCGGCGGTAACCACCGTCTCGTCGGGCTTCTTTGCGAACAGCCAGGAGAAGGCCGACCGGATCGGCTGCCGGGCCAGGAACAGGGTGACGGCGCCGACCGCGGCGGAGGCCGCCACGGGCCGCGCCTTCACCGCCTCGATCGCGTCGTCCGCAATGTCGGCGCTGCGTTCCTTGACCCCGTCCCAGGCGTTGCCCGCCAGCGTCGCCGGCTTCAGCCTATGCTGGAGCTGGGTGACGGTGCCGGTCAGCCGCTGGCGCGCCAGCTCCGCGGCGATCTTCTTCTTGCGGATCTCTTCGGCGCTCATCGCGGCATCTCCCCGGCTTTCAGGGCCTTGCGCTCCTCCTCGTCGCCGCCGATCGCCTTCACCTTGCCGAGGCCCCACCAGGCGAGGCCCGCGGCGATGGCGCTGACGACGAAGAAGACGATGAGTCCGGCGAGCAGCGGGCCGACCAGCAAGGTCAGCGCGAGCGCGAGGAAGACCGTCAGGGTGATGAGCGCCGCATTGAGCAGGAACACCGCCGCGACCAGCGCCGCGGCGCCGCCGCCGGCCTTGGAGGCGCGGCGGCGGGCGATCGCCTTGTAGAGCTCGGCCTCGGCCCGGACATAGGCCTTGCCGTCCTCGGCGAGCCGGCCGAACAGGTCGCCGACCGAAGCTTCTGACTGTGTTCCGACCGGCATGTCCACCGGTCAGCTCCCGGTGCTGGCGCTGCCGCCGGTGCCGCTGGCCGTGCCGCCGGTGCCGGCATTGGTCCGGGTGCCGCCGTCATCCTCGTCGCCGGGCATGCCGGCCTTGATCAGACGCGCGACGGTGAAGCCGACTACGGCGGCGACGCCGATGGCGACGCCGGGGCTCTTCCTCACCGCGGAGCGGACATTCTCGTAGAGCGCGTCGACGTCCTGCCGGCG
Organism: Allosphingosinicella sp.; assembly: GCA_046289665.1. Lineage (GTDB taxonomy): Bacteria > Pseudomonadota > Alphaproteobacteria > Sphingomonadales > Sphingomonadaceae > Allosphingosinicella. Next base: position 6,036 of record JBKBVA010000098.1, on the reverse strand, counting down.
CAGCGTGTCGGCGACGCCGGACACCGCGTCCGCGGCGCGGCGGGCATATTCGCCATATTCCTTGCCGAGCCGCTCGTCGATCGACTCCGCCGTCTCGCCGATCGTGCGGGAGAGATCCTCGAGCGCGTCGGAGGCGCGGGTCTTGCCGCTTTCCGCGAAGTCGCGGGCGCGGCCGCCGGCCTGGTCGCGAAGCTGGGTGGCCTGGCTGCGCAGCTGGTCGACGACGCTGCCGCCCGATCCGCCGCCCTCGCCGGCGCTGCGGGTGCCCGATCCGATCGTGCCGCCGCCGTCGTCGCTGCGCGTTCCGGAGCCGATCGTGCCGCCTCCGCCCGAGGTTCCGCCGCCGGTGCCTGTGTTGTTCGTAGCCATCGTTCCTCCTTTTGCGGCCGTGCCGCCTGTTCCGTCTCCGGCTCCCGCGCCGATGAAGCCGCCGCCCGTTGTGCCGCCGCCGGTTTCCATCGCTCCGTTGACGATGTGATCGGTGCCTTCGGGAAGCTCGTTATTGCGAGGAGCCATGATCTTCTTCTCCAGCTCTGGTTGCGGTTCGTTCGATCCATGAACCGGCGAGAGCGGCTTCGCGTTCCGGCGCGGGGCGACGAAAGTTGCTTCCGCGGCGACCCGCCGATAAGCGGCCCTCATCTTGTCCATATAGTTCGCAACGGGGCCGTAACAATGACAGCCATTCTCGACGTCCACGCCCGCCAGATCCTCGACAGCCGGGGCAACCCGACGGTGGAGGTGGAAGTGCTGCTCGAGGACGGCAGCCAGGGCCGCGCCGCGGTCCCGTCGGGCGCCTCCACCGGCGCCCACGAGGCGGTCGAGAAGCGCGACGGCGACAAGGGCCGCTGGCTCGGCAAGGGCGTCGGCCAGGCGGTCGACTCGGTGCGCGGCGAGATCGCCGATGCGGTGACCGGCATGGACGCCGAGGACCAGGGGGAGATCGACGCGCTGCTGCTCGACCTCGACGGGACGGAGAACAAGTCGCGGCTCGGCGCCAACGCCATACTCGGCGTCAGCCTCGCCGTCGCCAAGGCGGCCGCGGACGCGCGCGGCCTGCCGCTCTACCGCTATGTCGGCGGCGTCTCGGCGGCCGTGCTGCCGGTGCCGATGATGAACATCCTGAACGGCGGCGAGCATGCCGACAATCCGATCGACTTCCAGGAATTCATGGTGATGCCGGTCGGCGCACCCAGCCTCGCCGAGGCGGTGCGGTGCGGGGCGGAAATCTTCCACACCCTCAAAAAGCGGCTCCACGACGCCGGCCTCTCCACCGCGGTCGGCGACGAAGGCGGCTTCGCGCCCGACCTCGCCTCGACCCGCGACGCGCTCGATTTCATCATGCGCTCGGTCGAGGAAGCGGGCTACACGCCGGGCGGCGACGTCGTCCTCGCGCTCGATTGCGCGGCGACCGAATATTACCGCGACGGCGCCTATCGGATGGAAGGGGAGGGGCGCGACTTCACCTCGGAGGCGATGGTCGACTATCTCGCCGAACTCGTCCGCGACTATCCGATCCGCTCGATCGAGGACGGCATGGCCGAGGACGACTGGGAAGGGTGGAAGCTGCTCACCGAGCGGATCGGCGGCAGCGTCCAGCTGGTCGGCGACGATCTGTTCGTCACCAATCCGAAGCGGCTCGCCCGCGGCATCTCGGAAGGGATCGGCAATTCGATCCTGATCAAGGTCAACCAGATCGGCACGCTCTCGGAGACGCTGGAAGCGGTCTCGATGGCGCATCGCGCGCGGTACACGGCCGTGATGTCGCACCGCTCGGGCGAGACCGAGGACACGACCATCGCCGACCTCGCCGTCGCGACCAATTGCGGGCAGATCAAGACCGGCAGCCTGGCGCGTTCCGACCGGCTCGCCAAGTACAACCAGCTCATCCGGATCGAGGAGGAGCTGGGGTCGATGGCGAAATATGCCGGAGAAAGCGTCTTCCGGGCGCAAAAGGCTTGATTCGAGCGCGTTTTCCTGATTCTGTCACATTCGACATGTCAGTGGGGCGCAACAGTCTGGATACGATACGGCGCGCGGCGCTGCCGGCGCTCGCCATCCTGATCATCGCCAACTTCCTCGGCTATGCCGTCATCGGTTCGAACGGCATCATGAGCTGGGGCGACTATCGCGGCCAGAAGTCCGAGAAGATGGTCGAGCTCGCCGCGCTCGAGGCGGAGCGCGCGCGCCTCGCCCACTGGGCCGAACTGCTCGATCCCAGGCGCGCGGATCCCGACCTCGCCGACGAGCTCGTCCGCAAGGAACTGGGCCTGGTCCGCCCCGACGAAGTCATCATCCCGCTCGAAGACTGAGGCGGGCGCCAAGGCGCCGCTCTGCCGCCACCTGGCGTCACTGCGAGGCGCGAAGCGCCGCGGCAATCCTGGGGGGTGAAGGGCACCGGCGCCTCTTCCGGCACGAGATTGCTTCGCTTCGCTCGCAATGACGAAAGGGGAGGGTCCGCTGCGCGCTGCCGCCCATTTCCGTAACGGCACCGCGTCCGGCACAAGTTGCACCCCCGCACGTTTGCCGCCATAGAGCCCGCCACACGCCATACCCGAGGAAGCCGACACGTGCCCAAGGCAGCACCGCGCGCCAGCAAGACCAAAGCCTCCACGCCGCCTCCCACGCCGAACCGCGAGCGTCCGCCCGAGCCGCAGCGCTACGAGGCGAGCAAGGAGGAGCTGCTCGAATATTATCGCCAGATGCTGCTCATCCGCCGCTTCGAGGAGCGCGCGGGCCAGCTTTACGGCCTCGGCCTGATCGGCGGCTTCTGCCACCTCTATATCGGCCAGGAGGCGGTCGCCGTCGGGCTCCAGTCCGCGCTCGACACGAGCAAGGATTCGGTGATCACCGGCTACCGCGACCACGGCCACATGCTCGCCTACGGCATCGATCCCAAGGTGATCATGGCGGAGCTCACCGGGCGCCAGGCCGGCATCTCCAAGGGCAAGGGCGGCTCGATGCACATGTTCAGCGTCGAGCACAAATTCTACGGCGGCCACGGCATCGTCGGCGCCCAGGTGTCGCTCGGCACCGGCCTCGCCTTCGCCCACAAGTACAATGAGGATGGCGGCGTCTGCCTCGCTTATTTCGGCGACGGCGCGGCGAACCAGGGCCAGGTCTACGAGAGCTTCAACATGGCCCAGCTCTGGGGCCTCCCGATCATCTACGTGATCGAGAACAACCAGTATGCGATGGGCACTTCGGTCAACCGCTCGTCGGCCGAGGACCAGCTCTACCGCCGCGGCGAGAGCTTCCGCATCCCCGGCCTGCAGGTCGACGGCATGGACGTGCTCGCCGTCCGCGGCGCCGCCGCGACCGCGCTCGAATGGGTGCGCGGCGGCAAGGGCCCGATCCTGCTCGAGCTCAAGACCTACCGCTATCGCGGCCATTCGATGTCCGATCCGGCCAAGTACCGCTCGCGCGAGGAAGTGCAGTCGGTGCGCGAGAAATCGGATCCGATCGAGGCGGTGAAGCGGGAGCTGGCCGAAGCCGGCGTGTCGGAGGACGAGCTCAAGAAGCTCGACAACGAGATCAAGAAGATCGTCTCCGAATCCGCCGATTTCGCCGAGCAGTCGCCCGAGCCCGATCCGGGCGAACTCTACACCGACGTCCTGGTTGAGACCTACTGATGCCGATCGAACTGAAGATGCCCGCCCTTTCCCCCACCATGGAGGAAGGCACGCTCGCCAAGTGGCTGGTCAAGGAAGGCGACGAGGTGAAGTCGGGCGACATCCTCGCCGAGATTGAGACCGACAAGGCGACGATGGAGTTCGAGGCCGTCGACGAAGGCACGGTCGCCAAGATCATGGTCGCCGAAGGCACGGACGAAGTGAAGGTCGGCACCGTCATCGCCATCCTCGCCGGCGAGGGCGAGGACGGGGCGACGCTCGAGGCGGGCGGCGCGCGCTCCACCGACGAGGACAGCAATGCCGAGCGGATCGCGGCCGCGCCCGCCGAGGACGCGCAGGCGCAGCAGGCGGCGACCAGCACCAACGTCAAGGACGAGAAGAAGCCGGCGAGCCTGCGCATCGAACCCGAGGTCCCCGAAGGCACCGAGACGGTCCGCCAGACCGTCCGCGAGGCGCTGCGCGACGCCATGGCCGAGGAGATGCGCGCCGACGGCCGCGTCTTCGTGATGGGCGAGGAAGTCGCCGAATATCAGGGCGCCTACAAGGTGACGCAGGGCCTGCTCGACGAGTTCGGGCCGAAGCGCGTCATCGACACGCCGATCACCGAATATGGCTTTGCCGGCGTCGGCAGCGGCGCCGCGATGGGAGGTCTCAGGCCGATCATCGAGTTCATGACCTTCAACTTCGCGATGCAGGCGATCGACCACATCATCAATTCGGCCGCCAAGACCAACTACATGTCGGGCGGGCAGATGCGCTGTCCGATCGTGTTCCGCGGCCCCAACGGCGCGGCGAGCCGCGTCGGCGCGCAGCACAGCCAGAATTTCGGGCCCTGGTACGCCAACGTGCCCGGTCTCATCGTCATCTCGCCCTACAGCGCGGCCGATGCCAAGGGGCTGATGAAGGCGGCGATACGCAGCCAGGATCCGGTCGTCTTCCTCGAGAACGAGCTGCTCTACGGCCAGAGCTTCGACGTGCCGAAGCACGACGATTACGTGCTGCCGATCGGCAAGGCGCGGGTCGCGCGCGAGGGCGGCGACGTGACGCTCGTCTCCTATTCGATCGGCGTCGGCGTCGCGCTCGACGCGGCGGCGAAGCTCGCCGAGGAAGGGATCGAGGCCGAGGTCATCGACCTGCGCACGCTGCGCCCGCTCGACAAGGAGACGGTGCTCGCCAGCCTCGCCAAGACGAACCGCATGGTTTGCGTCGAGGAAGGCTGGCCGGTCTGCTCGGTCTCCTCCGAGCTGATGGCGATCGCGATGGAGGAAGGTTTCGACGATCTTGACGCCCCCGTCCTGCGCGTCACCAACGTCGACGTGCCGCTCCCCTATGCGGCCAATCTCGAGAAGCTGGCGCTGATCAAGGTCGACGATGTTGTCCAGGCGGCGAAGAAGGTGTGTTACCGCTGAGCCCGTCCGGCACCCCGGCCAAGGCCGGGGTCTCGTGGAGCCGTGCCGTGACGTCTTGTCCTGAGGTTCCGGCATGCGGGGTCCCCGCGAAGCCCTACTTTGCGGGGTGCCCTGTCGCCGGGATGACGGTGCGACTGTGACGCCGCTCGACCCGGACCGCATTCTCGCGCTGAGCTACGTCCCCGCCCGCCGCCGCCCGGCCGTCGAAGCGCTCTGGCGGCTCGACCTCGCGCTCGGCCAGGCGCTCGCCGGCGGGCGCGAGCCGCTGATCAGCCAGATCAAGCTCGCCTGGTGGCGCGAGGCGCTGGAGAAGCTCGACAGCGCGCCGGCGCCGTCCGAGCCGGTGCTGCAGGCGGTGGCGGCGCACGTCCTCCCCGCCGGCGTTTCGGGGACGGAACTCGCGGCGATGGAGGAAGGCTGGGCGGTCCTGCTCTCGCCCGAGCGGCTGAGCGCGGCCGATCTTCAGACCTATGCCGCGCGGCGCGGCGGCCTCCTCTTCCGCCACAGCGCCGCGCTGCTCGGCGGCGGCGAACCGGCGGCGGGGGCAGGGGAGGCGTGGGCGCTGATCGATCTCGCCCGCCACAGCGCCGAGGAAGCCGATGTCGAAGCGGCCGTCGCGGCGGCGCGCGGACGCGCCCGGGCGCGGCGGTGGCCGGCGCGGCTCCGCCCGCTCGGCATGCTCGCCGCGCTCGCCCGGCGGGACGCGGAAGCCGGGCGCCCGCGCTGGGAGGCGCAGGGCGCGCCGGGGCGGATGCTGCGCATGCTCCGCCACCGCCTCACCGGATTTTGATCCGTTTTCGATGAAGATTACGACAGAAATGGACATTTCGAGGGACTGACTCCTGTTCGATCCTGAACGGGAGAGGGGTGGATGCTTCGTCTGGTCGCCGCCGCCGCGTCGGCGCTCTTGCTGGTCGCCGCGGGGATTTTCCTCTGGAAGAGCCGTGCCGAGGCCGAAAGTCCGGTGCCGCCGGCGCCGGAGCCCGTCGCCGCGGCAC
>JBKBVA010000097.1:0-8698 GCA_046289665.1 Allosphingosinicella sp. | reverse complement strand
CCCCATCTGCGATGGGGAGGCATAAGGTGTACCACGAGCTCCAGGTCACCACCCATTTCAGCTTCCTGCGCGGCGCGTCGGGAGCGGAGGATCTGTTCGCGGCCGCGGCCCTGCTCGGCCTGCCCGCATTGGGCGTCGTCGACCGCAATTCGGTGGCGGGGATGGTGCGCGCCTGGGAGGCGGCGAAGGCGACCGGGGTGCGGCTCGTCGCCGGCTGCCGGCTCGACCTCGCCGACGAAACCGGCCTCCTCGTCTACCCGACCGACCGCGCCGCCTGGTCGCGGCTGACGCGGCTGCTGTCGGTCGGCAAGGCGCGGGCCGGCAAGGGCAAGTGCGCCTTGCACTGGGGCGACGTCGAGGCCCATGCCGACGGGCTGATCGCGGTCCACCTCCCCGATGAAGCCGACGACGCCAACGCCGCCCTCCTCGCCCGGCTGAAGCGCACCTTCGGGAATCGCGCCTACCAGGCGCTGACCCTCCGCCGCCGCCCGGGCGACGCGCTGCGCCTCCACCGGCTCGACGGCCAGGCCAGGGCCGCCCGCGTGCGCAGCGTCGCGACCGGCGACATCCTCTACCACGCGCCCGAGCGGCGCATGCTGCAGGACGTGATGACCGCGATCCGCGAGAAGACGACGATCGACGATCTCGGCTTCCGCCGCGAGCGCCACGCCGACCGCCACCTCAAGGCGCCGGAGGAAATGGCGCGCCGCTTCGCCGCTTATCCGGACGCGGTGGCGGCCACCGCCGAGATGGCCCGGCGCTGCACCTTCGACCTTGCCGACCTCAGCTACCAATATCCGAAGGAGACGCCGATCCCCGGCCTCAGCGCCCAGCAGGCGCTGGAAAGGCTGACCCGCGAGGCGGCGGCGGCGATGTATCCGGACGGGGTGCCCGCGCGCACCGCCGAACAGCTGTCCCACGAGCTGACGATGATCGACCGGCTCGGCTACGCGCCTTATTTCCTCACCGTCCACGCTATCGTCCGCTTCGCCCGCTCGCGCGGCATATTGTGCCAGGGGCGCGGCTCGGCGGCGAACAGCTGCGTCTGCTACGTGCTCGGCATCACCTCGATCGACCCGGTGCGCCACGAGCTCCTGTTCGAGCGCTTCGTCTCGCCCGAGCGGCCCGAACCGCCCGACATCGACGTCGATTTCGAGCATGAGCGGCGCGAGGAAGTGATCCAGTGGATCTACGAGACCTACGGCCATCACCGCGCCGCGCTCACCGCCGTCGTCTCCCGCTACCGCGCCCGCGGCGCGGTGCGCGAGGTCGGCAAGGCGCTCGGCCTGCCCGAGGACATGACCGCGGCGCTCGCCGGCCAGGTCTGGGGCTGGTCGAACGAGGGGGTGGAGGACCGCCATGTCGAGGAGCTCCATCTCGACCGCGCCGACCCGCGCCTCGCGCTGACGCTGGAGCTGTCGCGCCAGCTGATCGGCACGCCCCGCCACCTCTCCCAGCATCCCGGCGGCTTCGTGCTGACCGACGAGAGGCTCGACGACCTCGTGCCGATCGAGCCGGCCGCGATGGAGAATCGCCGCGTCATCGAATGGGACAAGGACGATATCGACGCGCTCAAGTTCATGAAGGTCGACGTGCTGGGATTGGGGATGCTCGGCTGCATGCGCCGCGCCTTCGACCTGCTCCGGGCGCATAAGGGCGTCGACCTCGGCCTCGCCGACCTCCAGAGCGACGATCCGGACGTGTTCGCGATGATTCGCAAGGCGGACACTCTGGGCGTCTTCCAGATCGAGAGCCGGGCCCAGATGGCGATGCTGCCGCGGATGAAGCCGAAGGAGTTTTACGACCTCGTCATCCAGGTCGCGATCGTCCGGCCCGGCCCGATCCAGGGCGACATGGTCCACCCCTATCTGCGCCGCCGCGAAGGGAAGGAGAAAGCCGAATATCCGAAGGCGGAGCTGCGCGCGGTGCTGGAGAAGACCTTGGGCGTGCCGCTGTTCCAGGAGCAGGCGATGAAGGTCGCCATCGTCGGCGCCGGCTTCACGCCCGCCGAGGCCGACGCGCTGCGCCGCTCGATGGCGACCTTCAAGTTCACCGGCGGGGTCAGCCATTTCCGCGACAAGATGATCGAGGGGATGGTGGCGCGCGGCTACGAACGGGATTTCGCGGAGAGGACGTTCAGGCAGATCGAGGGCTTCGGCAGCTACGGCTTCCCCGAGAGCCACGCGGCGAGCTTCGCCAAGATCGCCTACGCCTCCTCCTGGATGAAGTGCCGCCATCCGGACGTCTTCTGCTGCGCCCTGCTCAACGCCCAGCCGATGGGCTTCTACGCGCCGGCCCAGATCGTGCGGGATGCGCGCGAGCACGGGGTGGAGGTCCGGCCGGTCTGCGTGAACGCGAGCAGGTGGGATTGTGAGTTGGAGCCCCCGTCATCCCGGCGAAGGCCGGGATCTCGGCCCGGAGACATCGCCGCGCCCTTCACCCCACGAGACCCCGGCCTTCGCCGGGGTGACGATCTCCTCCTCCCCCTCCGCCTCGGCCTCCGGATGGTGAAGGGCCTCGCCAACCTCCATGCCGCGCGGATTCTCGCCGCGCGCGGGGAGGTGCCGTTCGCCTCGGTCGAGGACGTCTGGCGCCGCTCGGGCGTGCCGCTCGTCGCGCTGGAGCGGCTGGCCGAGGCCGACGCCTTTGCAAGCCTCGGCCTCACGCGGCGACAGGCGCTCTGGCAGGTGCGCGGGCTCGGCGAGGCGCCGCTGCCGCTCTTCGCCGCCGCCGACGCGCGCGAGCCCGCGGTGGCGCTCCGGCCGATGAGCGAGGGCCGCGAGGTGGTCGAGGATTATCGCGCCATCCAGCTCTCGCTGCGCGCCCACCCGCTCGCCTTCCTCCGCCCGGAGCTCGACCGGCGCCGCTTCACCCGCTGCGCCGACCTCGCCTCGGTGAAGGACGGCCGCCGGGTCGAGATTGCCGGCGTCGTCCTCATCCGCCAGCGGCCGGGATCGGCCAAGGGCGTCCTGTTCATCACCATCGAGGACGAGACGGGGATCGCCAACGCGATCCTGTGGCCCGACCGGTTCGAGGCGCAGCGCCGGATCGTGATGTCGGCGGCGATGCTCGGCATCAAAGGCGTCGTCCAGAAGGAAGGCGACGTGATCCACGTCGTCGTCGGCCGGATGGAGGACATGACGCCGCTGCTCCACTCGGTCGGCGGGCGCGATTTCCCGCACCGCCCCGGCCGCGCCGACGGCGCGACCGGCGGCGCGGACGCGCGCGAGTTCAAGGGCCGCAACCTGTTCGAGCCGGTCTACGACATCGCCGCCGGCGACGAGGCGACGATCCCGCTCAAGAGCCGCAATTTCCACTGAGGCTCCACTGGCCGCGCCGCGCGCAAGGCGAGCCGAGGAACGCCCGCCCGCCCTCCTCCGTTGGTCAAGTACAGCTCAAATCAATGGAAGGAGACGTGCAATGGACACGCAGACTATCGATTCGCCCGCCACCAGCCGGACCTGTGTCGGCCCCGACACCCACCAGAAAGAAGGCCGCATCACGGCTCTGGCCGGAAGCATGAAGGACAGGATGTCGGGCCCGTGGAACTGGAACAGGATCGGCATCGGCGCCGGCGCGGCCGCGGCCGTTGCGGGCGCGGCGATCGCCGCCCGCAAATATTACGGCTCGTCCGACGCGATGCAGGACGATTTCCAGCTCCGCCTCGAGACCGACGAGAATCTCCGCCTGATCTCGTCCAAGAAGGTCGAGGGCACCCCGGTCGTGGACTGCGATGGCGCCAAGATCGGCACGATCGACAATTTCATGGTCGACAAATATACCGGCCGCGTCGCCTACGCGGTGATGCGCTTCGGCGGCACGTTCGGCCTCGGCGCCAGCCTGTTCCCGCTGCCCTGGCCGCTGCTCGACTATGACGAGGCGATGGGCGGCTACCGCCTCGAGATCACCAAGGACGAGATGAAGGACGCGCCGCGCTTCGAGGAGAGCCAGGAGCCCGAATTCAGCCCCGAATATCGCCGGCGGATCATCCTCTTCTACCGCCCCGGCACCGTCTGACCCCAAGACTCCACCAACGAAGAAAGGGCCCCGCTCCACGAGCGGGGCCCTTCCTCATGTGCCTTCCCGAAACCCGTTCCATCCCGATGGAACGGAGGCTCAGAATTTCTGCTGGCGCTCGTAGAGCGACTTGTAGTGCTGGATGCGGGTGACGCGCAGGCCCGCCATGCCGGAACGGTCGACGGCGCGCTGCCAGCCGGCGAATTCCTCGAGGCTGAGGCTGTAGCGCTCGCACGCCTCGTCGACCGAGAGCAGGCCCCCGTTCACCGCCGAAACCACTTCCGCCTTGCGCCGGACCACCCACCGCGTCGTCGACGGCGGCGGCAGCGAATCGAGCGTCAGCGGCTCCCCCAGAGGGCCGATGACCTGCGCAGGCCGTATCTTTTGATGTTCGATCATTCCTACCTCAAGAATGGCTGTCATGGCGTCCGCTTCCCCGTGCCGCCTGCTCTAGGGGCGGGCCATTGAAGGAAGGCTGAAATGCCAAGGTAAACGGCGCGGTCATCTCAATTGACGCTCCGTTGCCGCGCGCAGCCGGGATTGAACGAGCCGCGCTGCGCCGCCACCGCGGCCCGCCAGGCGGGACCGGCGAGGAGCAACTCGGCCAGCGGATCCTCGACGCCGGGGATCGCAGCGAAGCGCCGCTCCGCCCGCGCCGCCGGGCTGACCGCCTGCTGCGCGCGCAGCAGGGCGCCGAGCATGCCGAAATCGAGACCCGCGGGCGTACGCTTCGCGAATTTCCTCTCGGCGCGTCGGAAGAAGCTGAGATCCATGCCCCCCGTCTAACCGCGAGGACTGAAAACCCGGTTAAGGCCGCGGCCACCATATCGTAAGCACCGCGCGGCCCACTGGGCATCTTCCCCCGCCGCCCCTATGTAGCCGCCGAGATGATCGCCGATTTCCAGCTTCTAAGGCCCGCCAGCGAAGCCCGCATCGTCGTCGCCATGTCGGGCGGCGTCGACAGCTCGGTCGTGGCCGCGCTCGCCGCCAAGACCGGGGCGGAGGTGATCGGCATCACCCTCCAGCTCTACGATCACGGCGCTGCCATCGGGCGGGCGAAGAGCTGCTGCGCGGGCCGGGACATATACGACGCGCGCGCCGTCGCCGAGAAGCTCGGCATCGCCCACTATGTCTTCGACTATGAAAGCCGGTTCCGCGACAGCGTCATCGACCGCTTCGCCGACGAATATGCCAGGGGACGCACGCCGATCCCCTGCGTGTCGTGTAACCAGAGCGTCAAGTTCACCGACCTGCTCGCGCTGGCGCGCAATCTCGGCGCCGACTGCCTCGCCACCGGCCATTACGTCCGGCGCGTCGCCGGGCCGAACGGGGCCGAGCTCCACCGCGCCGCCGATCCGGCGCGCGACCAGAGCTATTTCCTGTTCGCAACCACGCGCGAGCAGCTCGACTTCCTGCGCTTCCCGCTGGGCGGGCTGCCCAAGCCCTTGGTCCGCGATCTCGCCCGCGACCTCGCCCTCGTCGTCGCCGACAAGCCGGACAGCCAGGACATCTGCTTCGTGCCCAATGGCGATTACGCCTCGGTGGTGAAGACGGTGCGGCCCGAGGCGGCGCGGCCCGGCGAGATCGTCGACCGGGAGGGGCGGGTGCTCGGCACCCATGCCGGCCTCATCCACTTCACCGTCGGCCAGCGCCGCGGGCTGGAGATAGGCGGCCAGGCCGAGCCGCTCTACGTGGTGCGGCTCGAGCCGGAGGCGCGGCGGGTGGTGGTCGGGCCCAAGGCGGCGCTGGCGGTGCGCAGCGCGCGCCTGTCGGGCGTCAACTGGCTCGGCGAGACGCAGCGCGACGGCCTCGCCGCCAAGGTAAGGTCGATGGCGAAGCCGGCGCCGGTCTCCTTCGATGGCGAGGCGATACGCTTCGACAGCCCCGAATATGGCGTCTCCCCCGGCCAGGCCGCCGTCCTCTACGAAGGCTCGCGCGTCCTCGGCGGCGGCTGGATCGAGGAAACGGTGCCGGCGGAACTGGCGCCGGCGTGATGCGCTCCCGCGCGGTCCGCCGGCTCCACGCCGCCTTTCGTGACGACATCGGCGATCTCGTCACCCGCCGCCCCCTGCCGGGGCCGGCGCTCGCCCATCTCGACCCGTTCCTGTTCCTCAACCACCACGGACCGCAGACCTACCCTCCCGGCAATGCGGGCCTTCCGTTCGGCCCGCACCCGCATCGCGGCTTCGAAACGGTGACCTTCATCCTCGAAGGCGCGCTCTCCCACCGCGACAGCGGCGGCCACGAAAGCATCATCCGCGCCGGCGGGGTGCAGTGGATGACGGCGGGGCGCGGCCTCGTTCACGCCGAGCTGTCACCGGACAGCTTCAAGCGCAGCGGCGGGGCGCTGGAGATACTCCAGCTCTGGATCAACCTTCCCGCGCGCCTCAAGATGACGGCGCCCGCCTACAGGGGGCTTGAGGCGGCCGACATCCCGTCGGTACCGCTCCCCGGCGGCGCGGGACGAATCGACCTTATCTCGGAGCGCCATGGCGGCGTGTCCGGCGCGGTGGAGCCGCTCGCCGACGTCCGCCTTTCGCTCGTCCGTCTCGAGCCGGGCGGCCGCGCCGAACTGCCGGTGGCCGCCGGCCGGACGGTGTTCCTCTACCTCGTGCGCGGCGATGCGGAGGTGGCGGGGACGCCGGTCCCGGCGCACCATCTCGCAGAGATGGACGGTAGCGGGGACGGCGTCGCGCTCGCCGCCGCCGCCTCCGGGGCGGTCATCCTGTTCGGCCACGGCGCGCCGTTCAACGAGCCGATCGTCTCCCACGGCCCGTTCGTGATGAACACGCGCGACGAGATCGTCGAGGCGGTGCGCGATTATCAGGCGGGGCGGTTCGGCCGCCTCTGACGCCGCGCGGCAAGGTAGAGCAATGTCCCCGCCGCGACCAGGATCAGCACCATGCGCCAGCTCGGCCAGGCCGACTGGGTCGCCGCCCACAGGCAGATGGCGAGCCCTGCGGCGATCAGCGCCCACCACAAAGGCGAGGGCCGCTCCAGCTTCGGCAGGGCGAGGATGCCGATCGCATAGACGATGAGGCGCGCGGCGACGCTCACCACCGCCAGCCAGGCGAAGCTGCCGGTCAGCGCCAGCACGGCGATCAGCGCCCCCATCAGCAGGATCGAGGCGGACGGGGTGGCGAAGCGGGGGCTCACCCGCGCGAGCCAGGCGGGGAGCAGGCCGTCGCGCGCCATCGCATAGGTGGTCCGCGTGGTGCCGGTGATGCCGCCGCTGATGTTGCCGAGCAGGGAGAAGATCGCCGCCGCGGTGAGGAGGATGCCGCCCGCCGGGCCGATCAGGGCGGTGCCGAACGCCGCCATCGGCGCGTCGCCGCCCTCGCCCCGCGCCATCACCGCGACATAGGCCAACTGGACGACGAAATAGAGCAAGGCGGTGGCGAGGATGGTGGCGACGAGCGCGCGCGGGATGGTGCGCTTCGGATCGGCGGTCTCGCCGGCGGGGACGACGCTGTTCTCGAAGCCGACGAAGGCGTAGAGGATGAGCAGCGCCGCCGCTTCCATCTCGCCGATCGGCGGAAGGGCGGCGGGCGCCTCCAGCCCGCCGCCGGCGAGCACGAGGCCGAGCAGCGCCATGCCGACCAGCGGCAGCGCCTTCAGCAGGGTCAGCGCGTCGAGCAGCCGCACCGCGCGCCGGACGCCGACCAGGTTCACCGCGGTGAGCAGGCCGACGACGAGGAGGATCGTCGCCGCCCGCCCGGCGCCCGCGCCGAGCCCCGGCAGGAAGGCGGCGAGATAGGCGACGAGCACGTTGGCATTGGCCGCCAGCGCCGTCACCCGCGCGACATAATAGATCCAGCCCGCCTGGAAGGAGGCCGCCGGGCCCCACATGGCGGCGTAGACGACCGGGCCGCCCGAGACGCCGAAATGCCCCGCCGTCCGCGCGAAGGGCAAAGCGACGACGAGGACGAGCAGCCCGAACAGCGGGAACAGCCACGGGCTGAACGCCCCGAACTGGGTGTAGAGCGTCGCGGGCAGCGCAAAGATGCCGGCGCCCACCACGCCGTTGAACGACAGGAAGGCCGAGCCGGCAAAGCCGATCTCGCGCCTGAGCGGCTCGTCACGTGGCGCGTCCATCCGGCTCCTCCCGGCGCCCCTTCTCCCCGGCCCGCGCGCAAAAGAAAAGGGCCCCCGAAGCGGGAGCCCTTATCTGTTCGCGGGAAGCGCCCGTATCAGGCGGCTTCGTCGTAGTCCGCGTCGTCGCCCATCACCGGGCCCGAATCCTGCCCCTTGGCGGAGACGTCGCGGTCGACCAGCTCGATGATTGCGATCGGCGCGGCGTCGGAGGCGCGCAGCCCCGCCTTGATGATGCGGATATAGCCGCCCGGCCGGTCCGCATAGCGCGGCGCGAGCACGTCGAACAATTTGATGAGTTGGGTGTCGTCGAGCAGCCGCGCATGGGCGAGGCGGCGGTTGGAGAGCCCACCCTTCTTCGCCAGCGTGATCAGCTTCTCGACATAGGGGCGAAGCTCCTTCGCCTTGGCGGTGGTGGTGGTGATCTGCTCGTGCTTGATGAGCGCGGCCGCCATGTTGCGGAACAGGGCCGCCCGGTGGCTCGAGGTACGCTGCAGCTTGCGGCCGCCGACGCGATGGCGCATGGTTTTCATCCTTCGTTCGTCCCGGAGCCGTCTCACGGCACTCCGGGCCAGGCGGTCGAGAAGGG
>JBKBVA010000096.1:0-8702 GCA_046289665.1 Allosphingosinicella sp. | reverse complement strand
CCCCCCGCTTCGCGCGGGGAGGCAGGAATCAATATCCCATCAGCGCCAGGACTTCGCGGCGGCTGCGCTCGTCCTTGCGGAAGACGCCCATCATCCGGCTCGTCGTCATCATCACGCCGGGCGTGCGGACGCCGCGGGCAGTCATGCAGGCGTGGCTCGCCTCGATCACCACCGCGACGCCCTGCGGCTCGAGATGCTCCCAGATGCAGTCGGCGACCTGCGCCGTCAGCCTTTCCTGCACCTGCAGCCGGCGGGCGAAGCCGTGGAGGACGCGGGCGAGCTTGGAGATGCCCACCACGCGCTGGCTCGGCAGATAGGCGATCGCCGCCTTGCCGATGATCGGCGCGAGATGGTGCTCGCAATGCGACTGGAAGGGGATGTCCTTCAGCAGCACGATCTCGTCATAGCCGCCAACCTCGTCGAACGTGCGGCTGAGGTGGGTCGCCGGGTCCTCGGCATAGCCCGCCGCATATTCCCGCCACGCCCGGGCGACGCGGACGGGCGTATCGAGCAGCCCCTCGCGGTCCGGGTCGTCGCCCGCCCAGCGGATCAGCGTGCGCACCGCCTCCGCCACCTCGTCGGGCACCGCCACCTTGGGCGCCGGCCCCACCAGGTCTCCGTTCACCAGTTCGTCGGCCACTTGCGCCCTTTCCACTCCGTTCGCGCCGCCTATAGCGGAGCCGCCGCGCCTTGTAACCGCACCGTCAGGAGGCGTCGCGCGGCAGCAGCATCCAGCCGGCCGTGAAGCTCGCCATGTTGTAGGTGGCGTGCATCCACATGACGAGCGGCAGGCTTTCGGTGGCGAGATAGACGAGCCCGAGCGCCAGCCCCGCGCCGGTCGCGAAGACCATGCCGAAGCGGCGCTGATAGCCATGGGCGGCACCGAACAGCAGGCTCGATGCCGCGAGGCCGCCGGCCGGGCCGAGCAGGGACGCCCCGTACCAGAGCAGGAAGCCGCGATAGGCGATTTCCTCCCCCGCCCCCGCCGCGGCGGAGGTCGCCCAGCTCCCGGCGAGCTCGCCGCCGTTGCGCGGCATCAGCCAGGCATAGCGGCGGTAGAGGCGCTCCAGCGGCCCGCGCAGCACGCCGCGGCGCGCCAGCCACAGCGCAAGGACGAGAGCGGCGACCCAGGCCGCGCCGCCCACCAGCGCGGTGGGCGTGACGCGCCAGCCCGCGAGGCCGAAGCCGAGGAGCGGCCGGCCCGCGCCGAACCAGAAGGCGAGCACGGCGCCGGCGAACAGGAGCCCCGTCAGCGCGCCCGAAAGGTAGAAGTCGCGCCGCGCGATCCCGGCATCCTGCGGCGGGCGCAGGAAGGCGAGCGACAGCGAGACGGCTGCGAGCAGGAGAGCGAGAACGTGGTCGGCGGGGGTCACGCGGCGGCCCGGTCTTCAGGAAGAAGGAAATGGCGACCCCGACAGGATTCGAACCTGTGGCCCTCAGATTAGGAATCTGATGCTCTATCCTGCTGAGCTACGGGGCCGCGCCTTCCGGGAAGTAGGGGGCGGCGCGCGCCGGGTCAATTCTCCTCGCCCGGCTCCGCCACCGGGAAGGGCAGCGGCGCGACCGGCACGCCCTCCTCGATCAGGCTCTCCGCCTCGGCGCGGGTGGCGCGGCCGTGGATGGGCCGGGCTTCCGCCTCGCCGAGGTGAATGGCGCGCGCTTCCTCGGCGAAGCGTGCGCCGACGCTCTCGGAGCTTTCGAGCAGCTTTCGTTGAAGCGCGGCCGCGGCGGCGAGCATCGCCTTCACGCGTTCGGGATCGCCGGAGAAGAGCGCGGGCGCGCTCGCCGTGGCGGCGGCGCGGTTGCCCTTCGCCCCCACATTGGGCGCCATCACCGCCTTCTCGACCTCGCCGGCGCCGCAGAGCGGGCAGGAGACCAGCCCCCGCGCCTTTTGCGATTCCCAATCCTCGCTCGATCCGAACCACGCCTCGAACACGTGGCCGGCGGGCACGCATCTCAGGTCGAAGATGATCATGCTTGCTCGACCGGCGGCACCGGCCGGCGATGGCGGATGGCGGGCAGCCGCGCCCGCACCGCCTCCGCCTGCGCGAGGTCGATCTCGGCGAACCCGACACCGCTCTCCTCGCCCATGTCGAGCAGCACGTCGCCCCAGGGGCCGATGACCAGGCTGTGGCCGTAGGTCTCGCGCCCGTCCTCGTGCCGGCCGCCCTGCGCCGCCGCGACGACGAAGACGCCGGCCTCGATCGCCCGGGCGCGCAGCAGAACGTGCCAGTGCGCCCGTCCGGTCGGGACGGTGAAGGCGGCGGGGACGGAGAGGATCTCGGCGCCCGCGTCGGTGAGCGCGTGGAACAGGCCGGAGAAGCGCAGATCGTAGCAGACGGCGAGCCCGACCTTGCCGGCCGGCGTCTGCGCCACCACCGCGCGCTCGCCGGGCGCGTAGAGCGCGGATTCGCGCCAGCTCTCGCCGGTGGCGAGATCGACGTCGAACAGGTGGAGCTTGTCGTAGGTGGCGCGGATGTCGCCGGCCGCGTCGATCAGATATCCGCGGTTCCAGAGCCGCTCATCCTCGCTGCGCCGGACGGCGAGCGAGCCGAGATGGACCCAGAGGCCCGCCTCCGCCGCGGCGGCGCGGACGGCGGCGAGCACTTCGTCCCGCTCCTCGCTGCGCAGGTGCGGCGCCGCCCGTTCGCGGTCGCGGTCGAGGAGGCCGCTCATCTCCGGCGTGAACAGCATCTCCGCGCCGCCCGAGGCGGCCTGCTTCACGGCCTCCACGAGATCGCGGGCGTTGCGACGCGGATCGATGCCGGTGCGGGCCTGGTAAAGAGCGATGCGGGTCATCGCGCGGAGGTGCGGCCCCGCCGGCCGTCTGTCAACGCCGCGTCAGCCGAAGAGCCTGCCGAACTGGTCGAGGACGGTGATCGCCGTCAGGCTGCCGAACAGCGCCACCGCCCAGACCAAAGCCGCGATGCGGTAGCCGGCGGGCCGCAGCGGCGGCGCGAGCAGGCGGCGATTGAGGACGATCAACAAGGCCGAATAGACGAACATCATGAAGGCCGCGACGCAGCCGGCGATGACGAGCAGGACGAGCGGCTGATCGAGGCCGCTGGCGACGATCGCGATGCCGGTCAGCACCAGCGCCCAGACCAGGCCCGCATAGATGCGGCTCTCGTTCCCGCCGCGCCAGTAGCTGGTGCGGATCACGTCGGCGGCGAGGCGGCTGGTATAATCGACGATGCCGAGGGCGGCGGCGAAGAGGGAGAAGGCGCCGACCGCCCAGAACAGGCGGCCGAACCACGGCCCCACCCGCGCCGACAGACGCTCGCCCTCGACCGCCAGGAAGGAGATGTCGCGCGGCAGCCCCTCGCCGCCGCCGAGCATCGCATAAGCGAGGAGCGAGGTGAACAGGATGGTGACGAAGCTGATCGCGACGAAGGTGGCGAGCTGCTCGATGTTCGCCATCCGCCACCAGCGGCGCCAGCGCTCCAGCCCCTCCCCTTCCGGCTCGAAGCGCCAGCCGGTGCCGGGCGCGGCGACCGGCTCGCCGGTGAGCGGGCTGACGATGCGCGGCGCGTAGGCGCCCATGCCGAAGCCCTTGTCGCGGATCCAGTTGGACTGGCAGAGATTCTGGCCGCCGCCGGCCCCGGCATAAGCCAGCGCGCCGAGCAGCAGCGCCCAGCCGAGTTGCTCCGCCGGGATCGCTGCGTCCATGACCAGAGCCGGCGTCTCGGCCCAGAGCGGCGCGGGAATGGCGAAGACGAGCGCCACGACGATCAGCAGCCCGACGGCGAACACCTTGAGCATCTGCGTCCGCTCGAGCGCGCGGTAGACGAAGGGGGAAAGGGTGAGGATCAGGCCGATCGCCACCAGCATGCCGATCGCGATCCAGCGCACGCTGCCGCCGACGAGATAGGTGGTGAGCGTCGCGGCGCTGGTCGCCCAGCCCGGCCAGAGATTGGCGGCGGCGGCGAGGAGGATGAAGACGAGGCCCCAGTGGCGCCCCAGCCGGCTGAAGCCGGTGAGCACCGTCTCGCCGGTGGCGAGCGTGTAGCGCTCGATCTCCATGTTGATGAAATATTGGGTGACGAGGCCCACCGCCGCGGCCCAGACGAAGACGAGGCCGACCTGGCTGGCGATATAGGGGTAGAGGATGAACTCGCCCGAGGCGAGGCCGACGCCGGCGGCGACGATGCCGGGGCCGACGATCTTCCAGGTGGAGGAAGGCGGCTCGGGCAGCTCGGCGGCGGCGAAGTCCGGCAGTCTGCTGTCAGTCCCGGCCATGCCCCGCCTCCCCCGCTCGCCCCATAAGAGCAGCGGCGCAGGTCCGGGGCAAGCACAAGGCGCCGCAGCCTCGTCGGCCGCCGGCGCCTCGTTCAGTCTCGGCAGGGATTAGTTGTTGGCGCTGTCGCTCTTGGCGCTGCGGCTGCTGCCGGCCCGCCCCTGCTTGTCACGCTCGGCCCACTGCTCGGCGGTCAGGCAGAGGCGTCCGCCGCCCATGCGCGAGGTCGTGTCGTGGCTCTCCCGGCAGATCTTCTTCGGCTTCACCTTCTTCTGCGGCTTCTCGGCCGACTGTTCGGCGGCGGCGGCCTTCGGCGTGTCCTTTTCGGCCGCGACGGCGGGCATTGCAATGGCGGCGGCGAGCAGAAGGAGCGCGTATCGCATAACGAATCCAGTCATTTAGGGAAGGTTGAAGCGAGCGGTTCTCCTATCCGGAACGGCGGCCGGAGGCAAGCCCCGGCCGCGCCGCCGCTCAGCCCCAGCTCCAGTCCTGGTTGATCGCCCAGTGGACCGTCTGGGCGGTCTCGCGCACCACCGTCTCCCGATAGCGTCCGTGCGTCGCCACCGCATCCATCACGGTCAGCACCGCCAGCGCGATCAGCACGGCCTTCGACGTCGTACCCATTTTGCCCCCGAGCAAGGTGGACGGGCACCCTCGCACCCCAGCCTTTCGAAAAGGTTAGGAGCGGGAAGGGCCCCTTTCCGCGCCCTATTGGCCCGGCCGGCGGCCGCGCGGGTTGCGCTTCTTCCAGACGACGGCGCGGCCCTTCGGGACGTGCCATTTGCCCGACGCCGTGCGCACCAGGTCGACGCCGCAACGGCGGCAGCGCGTGAAGAAATAGCCCCGGTTCCACACCTCCCCCGGGGCGGCGGAATGGCGCCCGAAACGGCACATCCAGCCGGTGGCTGCAGACCAGATCGACACGTGGGCATCCTCCTTTCCGCCTGCGCCGGGAAAGCTCTAGGCACCGCCCGGCGAGGCATCAAGCGCGGGCACCGCGCCCGTCCGCCTCCGTCTCGATCTGAGCCGTTGCGGCCTTTCGCGTCCGGTGAGACTATGGCCGCTCGCTCCAGTGGGAGATCGACGTGGCCCGCTTGCTGTTGCTTCTCCTTGCCCTCCTCGCCGCCGCGCCCGCCGCCGCGCACGATCCGGCGCCGCTCGCTCCGGGCGTGCACGAGACGGTGATCAACGGCGTCCGCCTCTGGTACCGCGTCGCCGGGCGCGAGAAAGCGACGCCGGTGGTGTTCCTCCACGGCGGCCCCGGCCAGGGCAGCCAGACCTTCGCCCGCTTCGCCGGCCCCGCCATGGAGCGCGGCAACCGGATGGTCTATCTCGACCAGCGCGGCAGCGGGCGCTCGGAAAAGCATTGGAAGAAGGAGTATTCGCTCGACCTGATGGTCGACGACCTGGAGCAGCTGCGGCGGCACCTCGGCGTGGAGAAGATGGCGCTGGTCGGCCACAGCTTTGGAACCGTCCTGGCAATGGAATATGCCGCGAAATATCCGGGGCGCGTCTCCCACCTCGTGCTCGCCGGGGCGGTGGTGGACTTTCCGGCCGCGCTCGACCTGCAATGCGCGCGGCTGGAGCGGATCGATCCCGAAGGCTATCAGGAGGCGGTGGCGCGGCGGCCGGAGGGGCGGCGCTGCAACGTGTTCGCGGCCGGCCGCGCCTTCGTCGACAACAACATGTACCCAGACCCCAAGATCATGAAGCTGGTCGACGACACCGACGCCAGCGACGGCATGCGCAACACCGGCGAAATCTCCGAGGCGCTGTTCGGCCAAGGGCTGCTCGACTACCGGTTCGAGAGCGCGGAGCGGCTGACCATGCCGGTGCTCGCCATCGCCGGCGGCGCCGATTACCAGGCGATGGTCGAGCCGGTGCGCGCCTTCGTCGCGACGCTGCCGCGCGGGCGCCTCGTCGAATATGAAGGGCGCGGCCACTTCATGTTCGTCGAGGAGTCGGAGCGCTTCGCCCGCGACGTCACCGCCTTCCTCCAGGCCCCTCAGTAAGCGAGGCTTATGCCGTCCGCCCGCACGTCCGAGGCGGCGCCGTAGACCAGCTCGCTCTTGTCCAAATGGCGTTCGACCGAGGAGTAGCGGCCGAAGCTGCCGTCGCTGGGGGCGAGGCGCCAGCCCATTTCGGCGAGCGCGACCTTGGTGGCGTCCGGAACGCCGGTCTCGAGCTGGAGGATGCCGGTCCCGCCGATCGACTTGTCGTCCTCGCCCATCGTCTCGGACGAGCCGCTATGCTGCCAGCGCGGCGCATCCCCCGCGGCCTGGTTGTCGAGGCAGTAGTCGACGCGGTTCATGATGATCTGCGCCTGGCCCTGCGGCTGCATGCCGCCGCCCATCACGCCGAAGGCGAGCCACGGCCGCCCGCCGCGGGTGGCGAAGCCGGGGATGATCGTCTGGAAGGGGCGCTTGCCGGGCGCGTAGACATTGGGGTGCCCCTCCTGCAGCGTGAACAGCTGGCCGCGGTCCTGGAACATGAAGCCGAGCCCGTCCGGCACCAGGCCCGAGCCCATGCCGCGGAAGTTGGACTGGATCATCGACACCATCATCCCGTCCTTGTCGGCGACGCTGAAATAGGTCGTGTCGCCCTGGCTCGGCGCCTCGCCGGGCCGCACCTCCGTATTGATCCGGTTGGGGCGGATCAGCTTCGCCCGCTCGGCCGCATAGGCCTTCGAGATCAGCCACTCGGCCGGCACGCGCGAGAAATCGGGGTCGCCGTACCAGCGCGCGCGGTCCTCATAGGCGAGGCGCTTGGCCTCGGCGCCGAGATGGATGGAGAGCGGGCTCATGAAGCCTGCCTCGCGCATGTCGAACGTCTCGAGCATGTTGAGGATCTGCAAGGTGGCGAGGCCCTGCGTGTTCTCGGCGATCGCGTGGACGGTGATGCCGCGATAGTCGGTGGCGGCCGGCTCGCTCCAGTTGCTCTCGTGCGCGGCAAGGTCCGCCCGGCTCATCCAGCCGCCTATGCGCTTGAAATAGGCTTCGATGGTGCGCGCGATCTCGCCTTCGTAGAAGGCGTCGCGGCCGCCGCGGGCGATGGCGCGGTAGGTCCGCGCGAGATCGGGATTGCGGAAGACTTCGCCGGCGCGGGCGCGGTCGCCGGAGGCATAGGTCGCCTGCGCGTTGGCGATTTCCTCGATCCCCATGTTGGGCCTTGCGTAGTTCGCCATCGCGCGGTTCATGTAATAAGCGACGACCGGGGAAAGCGGCACGCCGCCTTCGGCATAGGCGATGGCAGGCTCGAACAATTCGCGCCACCGGAGCTTGCCGTAGCGCTGGTGGAGCCGCCACCAGGCGTCGACCGTGCCGGGCACCGTCACCGTCACCGCGCCGTAGGGCGGCAGCACGCCGTTCCTGGCGCGGGAGCGCACCGTCTCGAGATCGAGCGCGCGGGGGCTGCGGCCCGAGCCGGCGATGCCGACCACCTTCGAGGCCTTCGGATCCCACAGCATCGCGTAGAGATCGCCGCCGATGCCGTTGGCCGTCGGCTCCAGGAAGCCGAGCGCCGCGTTCATCGCGATCGCCGCGTCGACGGCGGAGCCGCCCTTCTTCAGGATCTCGACGCCGGCCAGCGTGCCGAGCGGATGGGCCGACGCCGCGGCGCCGTTGCGCCCGAACACTTCCGAGCGGGTCGCGAAACTCGCCCCGACCGGGCGGTCGCCCGCCTCGACATCCGGAAAATAGTGGGTGGCGGGAAGCGTCGGGCTGAGCGGCGGCGCGCTCGCGGCCGTCTGCGCGGCGGCGGCGCGGCCCAGCGAGAGGCCGGCGGCGGTGAGCGGGACGGCGGCGAGGAAGGTACGTCTTTTCACATGCGACTCCATCGGCGGGGGCGATCACCCCCTAGCAGCACTGCGCCGCCTCTGGCATCACCTGCGTCGGCAAGAAACGGGGGGATCGGAATGGCGGCACGCTGGGGCCTGTGGGGCGGGCTTGCCGTTTTCGTCGCGATGCTGCTGCTGCCGCCCCCGGAGGGAATGCCACTCCCCGCCTGGCAGACCTGCGCCGTGGTCGTGCTGATGGCGACGTGGTGGATGACGCAGGCGCTCCCCCTGACCGCCACCGCCCTCCTTCCGTTCCTCGCCTTCCCGATGTTCGGGATCATGAGCGCCAACGATACGGCGGCGGCCTATTATTCCCCGATCCTGTTCCTGGTGCTCGGCGGGGCGATCATCGCGCTGGCGATCGAGCGGACGGGCCTGCACCGCCGCCTCGCCCTCGCCATCGTCAGCCGCGGCGGCAAGACGCCGGCCGCGATGCTGCTCGCCTTCATGACCGCAACCGCGATCCTGAGCTTCATCGTCTCCAACACGGCGACGACCCTGATCATGATCCCGATCGCGGTGGCGGTCCTCGCCGGCCTCGCCGACCAGCAGGTGATCGACCGAGACGTCGTCGCCGACGCCATCGCGCGCTACGACATCGACCCCGAACGCCCCGACCCCCGCGACACC
>JBKBVA010000095.1:0-8709 GCA_046289665.1 Allosphingosinicella sp. | reverse complement strand
TGGGTTCATGCATGGGATGAATGACGTGCGACTGCGGCGCTACCTGCCGAACCTCAGCCTGCTGCTGGCCTTTGACGGCGTGATGCGCCACGGCTCGGTCACGGCCGCCGCGCAAAGCCAAGACCCGGCCGTGCGGCTTGCGGCCATTCGAGCGCTCTCAACGGTTGGAGACGCCTCGAGCGTGCCGCTGTTGTTGCGCGCCGTCACCGAGGGCGAAGGCGAACTGCGCAGTGCGGCCATTGACAGTCTGGATTCGCTGCGCGGCGACGACGTGGATGCCGCCCCGGCGGCCGATAAGTTCACCGGCGCCAAGGCGGCTGACGAGATCGAAGACCGCCTCGCGCGCCGGCTCGGCATAGCTGGAGGCGGCGGTGCCGAGGACGACGAGATCGACCGCGAAACCGCGGTTGATCCACAGCCGCATCGCGCGGACCAAGTCGCCGAGCAGCGTCTCGTCGGCTCCGGCAGTCTCTGCCGCGGAGACGAGCAAAATGGGCAAGTCGCCGGAGATGCCGACGCTCCACAGCTGTTCCTGCCCGGCGGTGTTGGCGGTGAGCGTCTCGGACGGGGCCCGCAGTGCTGGATGAGGGTGGAGAAGGAGGGATGCAAGCTGCTGCAGCTCGGGCAGCCGCGCGGGCGCGAGGCCGAGCGCCTGCACCTCCCGCGCCGCTGCCGCGGCCCCGTCGGAAAATGCCCATTCCACGGCGGGGAGGCTCGAATAGCGCTCGATCAGATCGAGCACGCTCTCAGATGAGCCCGCGGCGGCGGTGACGAAGCAAAGCTCGCAGGTGCCGAAGGGCGCAAGCTCGGCTCTCGCCTGGAGCGCGAAGATGGGATCCAGGGTCCAGCCGTCCGAGCCGCCGAGACCCTCCGCCAACCCCTTCGGCGCGCGCACGGAGCCGCCGCGGCCGAGGAAGGCGCGCCGGTCGGCTTCCCAGCCGGTGAGATCGACGCCGGGACCCGCGACGAGGCGGTGGACCAGCACCGGGGATGCCTCGCCGGGAGTACGGCTGCGGCGATGGAAGAGGAGCCCGTTCAGCTCGGGCCTGTGCTCGGCGCCGACGAACAGCTTGCTGAAGGCCGGGTGGCGCTCGTCCGCCCCAGGCGGGGCAAGTACGACCTCGCCATATGAGGTGAGGCGCAGGCGTCGCGGGGCGTTGGTCTCATTGACGATGGTCACCCGGCGGAACTCCACGTCTTCGGAAGGGGCGACGGCGATCTCGGTGCGCAATGCGATCCCGTTGTCGCGCCGCTGGATCTCCGCGCAATGGGGATGGAAGGTGATGCGATAGTCGTCGGCTTCCGCGCGGACCGGCTGACGCGCGGCCGACCAGAGGCCGCCGCTTACCTCGTCGGCGACGTAAATCCACAGGCCATCACCGTCGCAGGTGGCGTCGGGGGCGAAGCGGGTGACGGCATGACCGCGCCAGTAAAGGCCTCCGCCGCCCGAGCCGGAGACCCAACTCGCGAGCCGGCCGTTGCCGAGCATGTGGACCTGAGGGAAATCGGCGCCGGTGGCGGGCGTCCAGGGCCCGGGCGCCGGTCCGGTGGGTGCCGCCCCCCCGCTCTCGCGAACGGGAAAGCGTTCGATCTCGGGCGGAATTTCGCGCGGGACGCGCTCGCTGAGCAGCAGGTCGGCGACGCGGATGCGGCCGTCGCGCCGCACCCGCTCGATCACCGATCCGTCGAGGAGGTTACCGATGGCAGCCAGAATCATCCCCTGGTGGTGCGCCATGAAGGCGCGGACGGGTTCCGCCGACCGTGGCACGGCCCTCCCGGGCGTGTAGTCGACCGCCTCGTAGAGCCCATAGACCCCGCCGGCGCCGCTTTCCCACAAAGCGCGCAAATTGGCCATGGCCGCTCCCGGCGCGATCGGCAGGGCGAGGGCGGAGGCGTAAGGCGCGACAACCGAATCCTCCTCGAGCCCGCGTTTGAGGCCCAGGCCGGGGACACCGAAAGCGCGATAGCGGTAGCGTTGGTGCGGATCGCGCTCGGCGTAGGCGCTTTCCGAGACTCCCCAGGGCGTCCCCGCCGCCTTCCCGTGACGCCGCTGGAGCTCGACTGCGGCGCGCTCGCTCTCGGCGAGCAGTGTCTCCGGGCCGCTCGGCAGGAAGAGCGGTGGCATCAGATATTCGAACATCGAGCCGTTCCACGACAGCAAGACTGCGGCTCCGCCCTCGCGAGTGAGGGGCCGCCCGAGGTGGAACCAGTGCTCGGCCGGCACATCCCCTTTTGCGATGGCGAAATAGCTGGCGAGGCGGGCCTCGGAGGCGAGGAGATCGTAATGGTGCGGGTCGAGCCGCTCCGCGCTGAGGTTGTGACCGATGTGGAAGAGGCGCCGCTCCCGGTCGTAGAGTGGAGCGAAGTCCATGCCATAGGCCCAGTCGCGGGCGCGGCGAGCGAGCGCCTTTAGCGTCTCGCGCCACTCAACCTCCTCCTCCTGCCCTCGCTCGCTGCGGCGCATCGCCTCGGCCTGGTGACGAACGCGATCGAGCCAGACGGCCGCTTCACGCAGCGCCGCGAGTGATGCACCGTCTGCCGCCGAGACCAGTCGCCCCTCGATCGCGGGGCATAGCCGGTCGGCAATGTCCGCCGCGGCAGCATTTGACGAGCCGCTTCGTTCGAGCACGGAGACAATCGTGGCTTGGATGTCGGAGACCAGTTGCCGCAACGGGTCGGCGGGGGCGGGCGCGACTGCGGAAGTCGGCTCGGCGAGAAGCAGCACCGCATCCTGCAGACCTTGCCACCGCCGGTCTTGCGACTCGGACGTGACGTCGGCGCGCTCCTCGCACGCGGCCGCGAGCACGAGCAGACAGAAGGCCAGGTTGCCGCTGTCGACCGTCGAGACGTAGTGCGGCTCGAGCGGCGCCAGAGTCTGCGTGTCGTACCAGTTGAGGAAGTGGCCGCGGTGCCGCTCCAGCCGCTCCAGCGCCTCGAAGGCGGCCGCCGTGCGTGCTGCGAACTCGCGATCGCCGATCCACCCGCGGTCGAGCGCCACGGTCGAGGCGACGAGCATCATGCCGATATTGGTCGGGGAAGTGCGGTGGGCGATCTCCTCGAACGGCTCCTCCTGATAGTTGTCCGGCGGCAACCAGTTGTCCTCTGGCCCGGCGAATGTCTCAAAATAGAGCCACGTGCGACGACCGAGCTTTCGCAGGAAGAGTGTGTCGTTGCGGCTGGGCGGGACCGCATCGAGGCGGCGCGGCCGGGCGATGCGGAGTGCAATCTCGGGCGAGAGCCACCAGAGAATGAGCAAAGGACCGGCGGCGGGGAGCGCGGCGGGGCTCGTGAGCGCGAGCCCGACCGCGACGGCGAGCGCGAAGGCGGGGCCGTGCCACATCTCCCGCCAAGTCGTGGCGCGGCCGCGCCCCGCGCCCACGCCGGCGAGCGAGGCGGCGGTGGTCCACTCGAGCAGCCCGGAGCGGGTGACGGTGCTCCGCCATAGCACAGCACCGACGGCGTGAAGCGCTGTCGATGCCTCGCGCGGCAGGAAGGTCAGCGCCAGGAAGAGCCGGCCGGTCTGGTCCGCCACGCGGCCGCCGAGGCCGATGATTGACCCCCGGCGTCGGCCGCGGGCGAAGCCGGTGACGAGATCGGTAAAGATGTGGCCTGCGGGTGCCAGCATGGCGAGCAGCGTCCACAGCCACGGCGTGCCGGGCAGCAGGAACCAGCCGGAGAGAGCGAAGGCCACGAGGCCCGGCGGGACGAGGCTGCGACGGAGATTGTCGAAAATCTTCCAGCGGTCGACTGCGGAGAAACGGTTCGGAATGCGGCGACCGGCGGCGGCCGGCACGCGCGGGAACAGCCAGGGAAGCAGCTGCCAGTCACCGCGCACCCAGCGATGCCAGCGGCGCAGGTACTCCGGATAGGTACGGGGAAAACTCTCATAGAGGACAATGTCGGTGGCCAGTCCCGCGCGACCCAAGATCCCCTCGAACAGATCGTGGCTGAGGATGGCGTTGTCGGGGACCCTGCCGTCG
The DNA here is from genome assembly GCA_046289665.1 of Allosphingosinicella sp. Lineage (GTDB taxonomy): Bacteria > Pseudomonadota > Alphaproteobacteria > Sphingomonadales > Sphingomonadaceae > Allosphingosinicella. The sequence continues at coordinate 4,729 of JBKBVA010000095.1, read as the reverse complement.
ACGCTGCGATGGAAGGCGGCGACGTCGTAAATGCCCTTGCCGACGAAGATGCCCTCGCCGAACAGGTCCTGGTACACGTCGGAGACCGCGCGGCTGTAGATGTCGATTGCCGTGTCGCCGGTAAACAGGCGCGAGAAGAGCGAGCGGTTGCCGCTATCCGGGGAGATTTCGACCCGCGGCTGGACGATCGAATAGCCGGAGCGGATGCGGCCCGTCGCCTCGCCGAAGATTGGGCGGTTGAGCGGGTGGGCCAGTGTCCCGACGAGACGTGCCACGGCGGCCTGCGGCAGGCGTGTGTCGGCATCGAGGGTGACGACATAGCGTGTGCCGGCGAGCGCCTCGGTATCGCCCTCCCGTACCGGAAAATCCTCTACTCCGCCGTCAAGCAGGAGCCGATTGAGCTCCTCCAGCTTTCCTCTTTTCCTCTCCCATCCCATCCAGCGCCCCTCGGCCGGATTGAAACGGCGGCGGCGGTGGAGGAGGTGGAAAGGTCCGGTGCCGCCGTTGCCATATAGCTGGTTTAGCCCCTCGATGCCTTTCGCGAGCGCCTCCTCGACCGGCGTATCGGACTCCCGTCGCTCGCTGTCGGAATCGGGAAGATCGCTCAATAGCGCGAAGCGGAGCGCTGGATCGGGGTTGGCCAGCCGGTGCGCCTCGATCTGGGCGATCAGATCGGGCACGTCGCCGGCGGAGCCAACCAGGACAGGCATGACGACTAGCGTGCGGCAATCGAGCGGGATGCCGGTGCGGAAATCCATCTTGGGCAGCACGCGCGGCGAGAGCCGGCGGGTGAGAACCCACTGAACGATCGTGTGCGACAGGATGGAGGCCGGGAGGAGCGTCGCGGCCATGCAGACGATCCAGGTCGTTAGCGACGCCCCGACGCCCCAGAGATAGGCGGCGGGGCCAAGAAGCGCGAGGGTTGTACAAGCGAAGAGAGAACCGCCGTAGAAGAAGGCTGCTCGGCGGAAGAAGGCGCGGGCCAGCCGTTTGCCCCGGGGCGGTGCGACGCAGAGGCTCCGCTCGAACTCCTCCCGACCGGGGCCGCGCAGCCAGTGACCAACGTGGTCCACGGCTTCCCCTTCGGGGGCAGGCGCGGCGGTCTTCGCGCACGCGACTGCGGCGGCGGCGACATCGGTCTCGCGGCGCCCGCCCCAAGTCGCAATCTCCTCTACCGCGCGCCGGTAGCTGTCGCGCGTCTCGAAATCCATGCCAGCATAGGAGCGCGCGGGATCCTCGCGCAGGACGGCCTCGACGAGGCTCGACGCCTCGAAAAACTCCTCCCATGGCACCGAGGAGATGAGGGCGAGATTTCCGATCGCCCGCGCGACCCGCTCGGTCGCGTCGAAGCTGGTCTCGGCGGTCGCGAAGGCACTGGGATCGAAAGGCAGACGCACCGAAGGAAATTGCTCGGCGAAGGACGCGGCGAGCAGCTCGAGGCAGCCGAGGCGGAGCATGGCGGGGAGCGCCCACAATTCGCCGATGGTGAGCGGCTCTGCGCACTGATAGCCGCGGACGAAGTCGATCGCCCCGACGAGCGACAGCTGGAGCCGCGAGGCACGAAGGAGCCCGTGGGCGATGGCGAAGGCGCGCGCGCCAGACCAGCAGCCCGTCTCCGCGGCAGGGAGTCGCCGGTAGAAGCTATCGGGCAGGTCGGCCTCGACCTGGCGGATGGCCCGCTGCACCTGATAATCGTTGTCGAGCAGCCACTCCGCGGCCTTCGCCGCTTCCGGAGGAGCATTCGCAGCGGCGCGCCGCGCCTCGCGCAGCCACTCGTACATCCCATCGATCCTGCGCAGGGCGGGCAGCGGCGGCGGGGCGCCGGCGAGCGGCTTGTGGTGGCGAACCAGGCTGCTGCCGGCTTCCGTGAGGGATGCCGCGGATGCGGGGCGGTCGCCGCCCCGGCTCACGACTGGAAAAGGATCGGACGGCCCGCACGCGCCGCCGCGGCCGGGGCGGCATCGCGAACGATCAGAATCGGCGCCTCCGCGCTTGCCGCAAGGTGGGCGGCGACCTTTCCGAACGCACCGTCGGGGCGCAAGCCATGGCCTTGGCCCGAGAGCAGGACGAGGTCCGCCTTCTCCTGCACGGCGATCTCGCGGATGCAGTCCCTCGCATCCCCCAACGTCATCAGGGTGCGGACGCGGAAGGTGGGGCGAAACCGCGCGGCGATGCGGTCAAGATAAGCGCGGGCGACGCGCTGGTTGCGGCGACGCAGCCGGTCGCGAAGATCGAGCGCCTCGCACTCGAGGGGTCCAACTTCGGTCAGCTCGGCCGGAGGGACGACGTGCAGGAGAAGGATTTCGGACCCGTAAAGCCGCGCCATGGCGACCGCCGCCGGAAGCACGCTCTCGGCCCGCGCCGAACCATCGAGCGGAACCAGAATGCGCCGGTAGTCGGCCTCGGCGGACGCTTCCGGTGGAACGAGCAGGACCGATCCGGGGGCAGCGCTCATGAGACGCGCGGCGTTGCTGCCTAGCAGCATCGGGCCTGCTATCTGGCGGCGGCGCGTACCGAAAGCAAGAATCGTTGCCTTGTTGGCTTCGACCCAGGAGAGAACGCGGTCGGCGGGCGGACCTTCGAGCAGCACCTGCTCGGCAGCCGTGCCAGACGCGCCGGCGGCGAGCGCCCGCAAGCGGTCGCGGCAGCGGTGGCGCTTCACTGTCCAGTCGAGAGGATCGCGCGGCCGGTCGGCCGATCCACTGTCGATAACGTGGGCGACGGCGAGCGAGCGGCCCAGGGCCGCGGCGACCTCGGCGGCATGCGCCAGCACCGTCTGCGCCTGGGCCGTGTCATCTATGCAGGCAAGGAGCAGCTCGCCCGGGCGGGGCGGGGGGCCATCAACCCTGGCTTCGCGGGTCCCGGCGCGCTCCTCAATGTGCATGGGCCTGGCTCTCAGATCGGCGATCACGTCGCTCTCCTCTCTCGTGCCGGGACCCCGGAGTCTCTGGGGGCCGGAGACACATGCTTAGGCCCCGCGCGCGCCCCCCGGGATAAGGACATGTCCTTATGCTCGCCGCAGCGGCCGCGCCGGAGAAGTCTTCATGTTCCCAAAGGGAGGAGCAACGGCATGGCCCAGCGCCCGATCAGCAGCGGCTGCGGCGAAGCGCCGGGCCTAGGTCCCAGCGGGTAAGCGTGACCCGCACGGGCGCGCCCAGCCGGGCATCGAGTATCGTGAGAACCTCGTCGGACCGGTGGGAGGTTTTTTGGAGCTATTGAGCTGCAGGATCGGAGCCTCTCGTCGACAGCGCGCCGCCCCGCTGGTCAGGTGGCCCTCGGCGTGCACAGAGAGCGAAATGTGAGCCCGCCGGGCTAGGGCGTTCACGTCCTAGGCCCACACCGGCACCGGAAGGCTCCACAACTTCGGTGAGCGAACTTCCACCCGGGTAAAGCGGCTAGACAGCGTGCCGCTGTCCTCGTCGCTGGAAGGGACGTTTCCTGTTAGGCTCAAGGCAACCCCTTCAACTACAGACGTTCCGCTTAAGTGAGGTTGGCGAGCGGGCGTGGTCCTCTGGGTAGCTCACGCTTCGGGAGCTTCGTCTCTCCCTCAGACGCAACCCCAGCACCAGCTCGAGGTAATTTGCTCGACTGTGAGATAGAGGAGGATCGATGCGCCGACCAGCGACAGAGAGACGATTGCCAACAGGAGCAGCGTCCGTTCCCGCCCGGCACCGCTGGGGCCCCTTGGGTTTGTAGTGGGCAGCCCTCGGTCGTTGATCTCGCTCCGCATCACGTTTCTCCTCGACTGTTGGCGGATGATGGTAGTGATCGGACGGACCGTAGCTATCCGTAGTGATCCGTAGTCAGGGCGAATCGCTGAAGCCGACGCCCGCCGCGAGGAGAAGCAAGCCGCCAGCGAGCGCGTAGAGGATGCAGATCGGCAGCGTCCGGCGCAGCACCTTCCCCTCGGCTCCGACCAGCCCGACCGTTGCCGCGCCCGCGACGATGTTGTGCGGTGCGACGATGTTGCCGATCGCGGCACCGAAGCCCTGGCCCGCCATCACCGGGAGCGGCGCGAGTTCGGCCGCCGAGGCGAGGGCATATTGGAGATCGGCGAACAGGATGTTCGACGCCGTGGCCGAGCCGGTGATGAAGGATCCGACCGCTCCCACCAGCGGCGCCGCAACCGGCCAGGCCGGGCCGAGCATCTCGGCGCCGGACGGCGCGATCAGGCCGACCATGCCGGAATGGACCATCAGCCGGGCCAGCAGCAGGACTGAGATCAAAGCGAGCGCGACCCGGGGCAGGCGGCGGAGGGCGGCGCCCGCGGCGACCGGCACCAGGGCCGCGCCCCCGCGAAGCGTGAGGGCGGCGATCAGCAGTCCGGCGACCAGCATCGTCCCGGGCTGGAAGAGCGGTGCGACGCTGCCCCGGAACGACCCGAACAGGGTCCATTCGAGAGTCCAGCCGCGCAGCAGGTCGCGCAGAGCCGGCACGAGCCGGGTGGCGAGGATCAGCACGATGATCGCGAGGTAGGGCAGCATGCCGCGGATCAGCGCCCGCATCGGTGGGCCGCCGCCTTTCCGACCGGAGACAAAGCCGAACAGCAAAGCGCCGAGGATTGCGCCGCCGAGCGTTGGCAGCTCCGGCCCGGTGAAATAGGCAAGCGCCGCGGCGGGCGCGAAGAAGGCGGCGGCGGCGCCGAGCACGAGAAGCCAGTCCCGCCCGGCCATCGCGGCGCCGTCCCCCGCGCGCCGGTAGACATAAGCGAGCAGCGCCCACGCCAGAG
>JBKBVA010000094.1:0-8804 GCA_046289665.1 Allosphingosinicella sp. | reverse complement strand
GGTCTTGCGCTTGCCTTCGGTAAGCGCCTTGACCGGCTTGCCCTTCCACAGGGCCGACTTGTCGACGAGGATCAGCCCGCGCTGCGACGAAGTCGTCGGATTATACTGCTTGAGTGCCATGATGCGCGCCTCAGATGCCGGTGGTGACGTCGATGGACTGGCCGTCGGCCAGCGTCACGATCGCCTTCTTGACGTCCGAGCGCGTATAGGGGCGACCCTTCCAGCGCTTGGACTTGCCCTTCTGGACGAGGGTGTTGACGCCCGTCACGCTGACGCCGAACAGGGCCTCCACCGCCGCCTTGATCTGCGGCTTGGTGGCATCGTTGGCGACCTTGAAGACGACCGCATTGTGCTCGGAGAGCAGGGTCGACTTCTCGGTGATGACGGGCGCGAGGACGACATCGAAATGGTTGATGTCGACGCTCTGGTTCTTCTTAGCCATTGAAGCGCGCCTCCAGCTTCTCGACCGCGGCGCGCGTCAGCACCAGAGTCTCGTGGTTGAGGATGTCGTAGACGTTCGCGCCGACCGCCGGGATCAGGTCGATCTGGCGGAGGTTGGCCGAAGCCTGGGCGAAGCCGACGCTGAGCGCGTCGCCGTCGATCACCAGCGCGTTCTTGCCGAGGTTGAGGCCGGCGAGCTTCTCGACGACCGCCTTAGTCTTGGCTTCGCCGAGATCGAGGTTGTCGAGGACGATCAGCTGGCCGTCGCGGGCCTTGGACGACAGCGCCATCTTGAGGCCGAGCGCGCGAACCTTCTTGTTCAGCGACGGATCGAAATCGCGCACGCGCGGCCCGTGGGCCTTGCCGCCGCCGATGAAGATCGGGGCGCGGCGGTCGCCGTGACGGGCGGTGCCGCCGCCCTTCTGGCGGCCGAACTTCTTGCCGGTGCGGGCGACGTCGGAGCGCTCGCGGGCGGCGCGGGCGGTGCCGCGGCGCTTCTCGAGCTGCCACGTCACGACGCGGTGGAGGATGTCGGCGCGCGGCTCGACGCCGAACACCTCGTCGTTGAGCTCGATCTCGGCGTCCTTGCCCTTGGGGGCCGTGCCGTCGAGGGTCTTGACCTGGACTTTCATGGCTTAGCCTTCCTGGCTCGTCGTGGCTTCCGCCGGGGTCGCGGCCTCGGCCGGAGTCTCCGCGGGAGCGCTGTCGTTGCTGGCGGCCTGGCGGATGCCGGCCGGATACGGGGCCTCGGCCGGACGGGCGACCTTGACGGCGTCCTTGACCAGCAGCCAGCCGCCCTTGTGGCCCGGGACCGAGCCCTTGACGAAGATCAGGCCGCGCTCGACGTCGGTGCGGACGACCTCGAGGTTCTGCTGGGTGCGGTTGCGCGCGCCCATGTGGCCGGCCATCTTCTTGTTCTTGAACACGCGGCCCGGATCCTGGCGGTTGCCGGTCGAGCCGTGCGAGCGGTGCGAGACCGAGACGCCGTGGGTGGCGCGAAGGCCGCCGAAGCCCCAGCGCTTCATCGCGCCGGCAAAGCCCTTGCCCTGGGTCACGCCCTGGATGTCGACCAGCTGGCCGGTAACGAAGTGATCGGCGGTGATCTCGGTGCCGACGTCGAGCAGGGCGTCGTCGGCGACGCGGAACTCGGCGACACGCGCCTTCGGCTCCACCTCGGCCTTGCCGAAATGGCCGCGCTCGGGCTTGGTGAGATTCTTGGCCTTGGCGGTGCCTGCGCCGAGCTGGACCGCGACATAGCCGTCGCCGTCCGTGTGCTTGCGCGCCACGACCTGAACATTCTCCAGAGCCAGGACGGTGACGGGCACGTGGCGGCCGTCGTCCTGGAACAGGCGGGTCATCCCCATTTTCTTCGCGATCACGCCGGTGCGCATGACCATACTCCTTACGACAGAGGCCCCCGGAGAGTGTCCCCGGGGGCGTGCTAGCCCGAAAACGATGCGTGCCCCGCTGGGCTAATTCCCGCGCTTTCGCGCAGGATGCGGGGGACGCAGACCACGGCGACGCCGTGCGGTATCCCAATCTCTTTTCGACACTCCGAAGAGCGCTTCGTCACCCCGGCGAAGGCCGGGGTCCCGGGCCGGAAAAGGCGCTGCCGCCCTTCACCCCGCGAGATCCCGGCCTTCGCCGGGATGACGCATTTGCCGCGATTCCCCGCGGCGCTCCGGCCCCTTAGGCCAGTTTGATCTCCACGTCCACACCGGCCGCGAGATCGAGCTTCATCAGCGCGTCGACCGTCTGCGGGGTGGGCTGCACGATGTCGAGCAGCCGCTTGTAGGTGCGGACCTCGAACTGCTCGCGCGACTTCTTGTCGATGTGCGGCGAGCGGTTCACGGTGAACTTCTCGATGCGCGTCGGCAGCGGAATGGGCCCGCGAATGAGAGCACCCGTACGCCGAGCGGTGTCGGCGATGTCGCCCGTGGCCTGATCGAGCACACGATGATCGAACGCCTTGAGGCGAATGCGGATATTCTGCGTTTCCATAACCTGCTTACCGATGCCAAAGAGCCTGCCCCGAGGGGCGAACCAAAAAGAGCCTGTCCCGGAACCGCGGCCCCGGAACGGCCCACTACACTGTCACTAAAGGCGAGCCGCCCGAATCTCCCGATCCGGGCGGCTGGGAGCCCTATATTACTTCGTGATCTCGGCGACAACCCCCGCGCCGACGGTCCGGCCGCCTTCGCGGATCGCGAAGCGCAGACCCTGATCCATCGCGATCGGGGCGATCAGCTTCACGCCGAGGTTCACGTTGTCGCCGGGCATGACCATCTCGGTGCCCTCCGGCAGCTCGACCTCGCCCGTCACGTCGGTCGTGCGGAAGTAGAACTGCGGACGGTAGTTGGCGAAGAACGGCGTGTGACGGCCGCCTTCGTCCTTCGAGAGGACATAGACCTCGGCCTTGAAGTCGGTGTGCGGCGTGATCGAGCCGGGCTTGGCCAGAACCTGGCCGCGCTCGACGTCCTCACGCTTGGTGCCGCGCAGCAGCGCGCCGATATTGTCGCCGGCCTGGCCCTGGTCGAGCAGCTTGCGGAACATCTCGACGCCGGTGACGACGGTCTTCTGCGTGTCGCGGATGCCGACGATCTCGACTTCCTCGCCGACCTTGACGATGCCGGTCTCGACGCGGCCGGTGACGACGGTGCCGCGACCCGAGATCGAGAACACGTCCTCGATCGGCATCAGGAACGGACGGTCGAGCGGACGCTCCGGCTGCGGGATGTAGCTGTCGACGGCCTGCATCAGCTCGAGCACGGCGTCGTGGCCGATCTTGCGGTCCGAATCCTCGAGGGCGGCGAGCGCCGAACCCTTGACGATCGGAATGTCGTCGCCCGGGAAGTCGTAGGACGAGAGCAGCTCGCGGATCTCGAGCTCGACGAGCTCGAGGAGCTCCTCGTCGTCGACCTGGTCAACCTTGTTCATGAACACGACGAGCGCCGGAACGCCGACCTGGCGCGCGAGCAGGATGTGCTCGCGGGTCTGCGGCATCGGGCCGTCGGCGGCCGACACGACCAGGATCGCGCCGTCCATCTGCGCGGCGCCGGTGATCATGTTCTTCACATAGTCGGCGTGGCCCGGGCAGTCGACGTGGGCGTAGTGGCGCGCTTCGGTCTCATACTCGACGTGGGCCGTCGAGATGGTGATGCCGCGCTCGCGCTCTTCCGGCGCCTTGTCGATGTTGTCGTAGCTGGTGAAGGTGGCGCCGCCGGTCTCGGCGAGGACCTTGGTGATCGCCGCGGTGAGCGACGTCTTGCCGTGGTCGACGTGACCGATGGTGCCGATGTTGCAGTGCGGCTTGTTCCGCTCGAACTTAGCTTTCGCCATTTTGCCTAATCCTCGTTTGTGTCCAAATTCAACCGTTCAGGGCGCTCAAGCGAGCTTCGCCTTGACCTCGTCGGCGACGTTCGCAGGGACCTCGTCATAGTGCGAGAACTGCATCGTGTACTGGGCGCGCCCCTGGGTGAAGGAACGCAGCTCATTAACGTAGCCGAACATATTCGCAAGCGGCACCATCGCCTCGACCACCTGCGCGTTGCCGCGGCTGTCGGTGCCCTGGATCTGGCCGCGACGCGAGTTGATGTCGCCGATGACGTCGCCGAGATAATCCTCCGGCGTCACGACTTCCACCTTCATCACCGGCTCCAGCAAGGTGATGCCGGCCTTCGACGCGGCCTCGCGCATCGCGCCGCGGGCGCAGATCTCGAAGGCGAGCGCCGAGGAGTCGACGTCGTGATACTTGCCGTCCACCAGGTGCACTTCGAAGTCGATGATCGGGAAGCCGATCAGCGAACCCGTCTCGGCCGTCTCGCGCATGCCCTTCTCGACCGACGGGATGTACTCGCGCGGAACGTTGCCGCCCTTGATCTCGTCGACGAACACGAAGCCGGAACCGCGCTCGCCGGGCTTCAGCTGCACCTTCACCTCGGCGAACTGGCCGGAGCCGCCCGACTGCTTCTTGTGGGTGTAGGTCAGCTCGACCGGCTTCTTGAGATATTCGCGATAGGCCACCTGCGGCGCGCCGACATTGGCCTCGACCTTGAACTCGCGCTTCATGCGGTCGACCAGGATCTCGAGGTGGAGCTCGCCCATCCCCTTGATGATGGTCTGGCCCGATTCGTTGTCCGAGCTCACGCGGAAGGACGGGTCCTCGCGGGCGAGGCGGTTGAGCGCGACGCCCATCTTCTCCTGGTCCGCCTTGGTCTTCGGTTCGACCGAAAGCTCGATCACCGGGTCCGGGAACTCCATCCGCTCGAGGATGATCGGAGCCGAGGCCGCGCAGAGCGTGTCGCCGGTCGTCGTGTCCTTGAGGCCGGCGAGGGCGACGATGTCGCCCGCATAGGCCACCTGGATGTCCTCGCGGTCGTTGGCGTGCATGAGCAGCATGCGGCCGACCTTTTCCTTCTTGTCCTTGACCGAGTTCAGCACCTGCGACGCGGTCTCGAGCTTGCCCGAATAGATGCGGGCGAAGGTCAGGGTTCCGACGAACGGGTCGTTCATGATCTTGAACGCCAAGGCGGCGAACGGCGCCTCGTCGGACGAGGGACGCGAATCCTCGGTCTCGCCGTCGAGCTTCACGCCCTTGATGGCGGGAACGTCGAGCGGGCTCGGCAGATAGTCGACGACGGCGTCGAGCAGGGGCTGGACGCCCTTGTTCTTGAACGCGGAGCCGCACAGCACCGGCACGAACGAGAAGTTCAGCGTGCCCTTGCGGATCAGCCTCTTGAGCGTCGCCGCATCGGGCTCCTCACCGCCGAGATAGGCCTCCATGACGTCGTCGTCCTGCTCGACGGCCATCTCGATCAGCTCCATGCGGGCTGCGGCGGCTTCGTCCTTCAGGTCGTCGGGGATCTCGCGATATTCGAACTTCGCGCCCAGCGATTCCTCGAGCCAGATGATGGCGCGATTGTTGACCAGGTCGACGAGGCCCTTGAACTGGCTCTCCAGGCCGATCGGGAGATAGAGGACGGCCGGGCGGGCGCCCAGACGGTCCTTGATCATGCCGACGCACATCTCGAAGTTCGCGCCGGTGCGGTCGAGCTTGTTGACGAAGCACATCCGCGGGACCTTGTACTTCTCGGCCTGGCGCCAGACGGTCTCGGACTGCGGCTCCACGCCGGCGACGCCGTCGAAGCAGGCGACCGCGCCGTCGAGCACGCGCAGCGAGCGCTCCACCTCGATGGTGAAGTCGACGTGACCCGGCGTGTCGATGATGTTGATCCGGTGCTCGGGGCCCTTGCCCTCGTCGGCCGCCCAGAAGCAGGTGGTGGCGGCGCTGGTGATCGTGATCCCGCGCTCCTGCTCCTGCTCCATCCAGTCCATCGTGGCGGTGCCCTCATGGACCTCGCCGATCTTGTAGGACTTGCCGGTATAATAAAGGATGCGCTCGGTCGTCGTCGTCTTGCCGGCGTCGATGTGCGCCATGATGCCGATGTTGCGATAGCGTTCGAGCGGATGGCTGCGGGCCATGATCTTAAACTCCAGTGTCGGGAGCCAGGCCCTTGCCCGGCTCCGACGATATAGGGACGATTGTTACCAGCGGTAGTGGCTGAAGGCCCGGTTGGCTTCCGCCATGCGGTGCGTGTCCTCGCGCTTTTTGACCGCATTGCCGCGATTGTTCGAGGCATCCAGCAGCTCGCCCGACAGGCGGGCGGCCATGGTGTTCTCCGAACGGGCGCGGGCGGCGCCGATCAGCCAGCGGATGGCGAGGGCCTGGGCGCGCTCGGGGCGCACCTCGACCGGGACCTGGTAGGTCGCGCCGCCGACGCGGCGGCTGCGGACCTCGATGCCCGGCTTCACGTTGTTCAGCGCGTCGTGGAACACGCCGATCGGATCGCGCTTGGCACGCGCCTCGACCGTGTCGAGCGCGCCGTAGACGATGCCTTCGGCGACCGACTTCTTGCCGTCGAGCATGACGGAGTTCATGAACTTGGTGAGCACCACGTCTCCGAAACGGGGATCGGGGAGCACTTCGCGCTTCTCTGGGCGGCGGCGACGGGACATTCTGGTCTTCCTTCTCTCTTCAGCCGGTTCCGGAACCCGTCCGGGGCTTACTCACTGGTTGCGTCGGGCCGGACTGGGTCCGGGAAACTCTGCGTCGTGCCGGCGCGGGCCGGCATCTCGGGTCGAAAGAGGCTCTGCCCTTCCCCGCGAGATCCCGGCTCTCGCCGGGATGACGCCCTAGGTCACTTCGGGCGCTTGGCGCCGTACTTGGAGCGCGACTGGCGACGGTCCTTGACGCCCTGCGTGTCGAGCACGCCGCGCAGCACGTGATAGCGCACGCCCGGAAGGTCGCGCACACGGCCGCCGCGGATCAGCACAACCGAGTGCTCCTGGAGGTTGTGGCCCTCGCCGGGGATGTAGCTGATCACTTCGCGCTGGTTGGTCAGGCGAACCTTGGCGACCTTGCGGAGCGCCGAGTTCGGCTTCTTCGGGGTCGTCGTGTAGACGCGGGTGCAGACGCCGCGCTTCTGCGGGTTCTGCTCCATCGCGGGAACCTTGGATTTCGCCTTCTGCGGCTCGCGACCCTTGCGGATCAGCTGATTGATCGTCGGCATGAAGCCCTTCACCTTAGTTACTTTACTGGTGCAGAATGCACAAAAAACCGGGCGGCCTTGCGGCCCCCCTGACCCTTGCAGCGCAACAGCAATGTTCAAGCTCTTGCCCGCTGTGAGGAACGCGTCGGCTCCGCAGGCGAGGCGGCCTATAGCGGCGGGGCGGCAGTGGGTCAACGGGTGGATTTTACCGAGGGCGGCAGGTCGTCGGACACGTCCTCCTCAGGTGCGATCGAGACGGCTTTCTTGACTCCGCCCCCGCTTCGGGCGCTCATTCGCGCCTTCACGCCCTTTCGCGCCCGAGTCGCTGTCGCGCCCGGCGCCTGTCTGCTTTTTCGCAAACGGACCAAATCGGGGGAGAAATCACATGGCCAAGCCGGCATCCAAGGCCACCGTCATTCTCGACGGCGGCAACCTGCACTTCGCCCAGGCGGGGAGCTACACGATCGAATATCTTCCGTCGGGTAACGTCAAGATCAAGGTCGACGGCGGCAAGGCGCACGTCCTCAAGGCCGAGGAATATGCCGCGATCACCTCGTTCAGCTTCGCCGACGGCGCATCGATCGACGGGCCGGTGCGGGTGAACGGCGTCACCTTCCACGAAGCCGATGCCACCGGCCCGTTCGAGATCAGCCACAACCTCAATGCGCTGATCGGCGAGATGATCTCGACCCACGGCGTCGCCTGGACGATGGACAACCTCGTCATCAACGGCAGCAAGGCCGACACCTTCAAGGTGGTGTGGGACTATCTCGACGACGCCTATGTCGCCGGCAACAATTATTACGACCTGAACCTCAACCAGAATTTCGTGCTGCTCGGCGTCGAATATGTCGAGTATCTCGAAGCGGGCGGCGCGCCGCTGACCTTCGTCACCGCCAAATATGCCGCCGACACCAACGGCAACGGCATCCCGCAGCGCGAGCAGTCGATGCACGACAATCTGCTCGGCAACGTCACCACCGCCGCGATCCAGGACCGCTTCCCGGAGCCGCTCGAATCCGAGCTGCTCGCCCTGGTGCCCGACGACTATCAGAACCGGCCTTATTATGACGGGAACGAGGCCCGGGTGGGCGGCGCGATCCACGATGCCGTCCGCGCCTTCGACTATGACAAGGGGTGGGACCGGCCGGACTGGCTCGACACCACGTTCAACGGCAACATCGATCCGCTCGCGCGCGACGGCGGCGAGATGTATTATGGCGACGGCAACACGATCGACGACTGGAACATCGTCCGCCACGAAGGCGCCGGCGTCGAGCTCGGCCTCAAGATCAAGCATCGCGGCGGCGACGAATATGCCGAGGGCCTGATCGATGCGAACGGCATCGCCCATTATCACGTGCTGTCCGGCACGCAGCCGGGCAATCCGGGCCGCGCCGAGTGGAACTTCGATTTCGCGGCGACCGATTTCAGCCCCGACGACGATTTCACCTACACGCTGGAGCTCGATTTCGATCCGGGCGAGGGCGTGCAGTGGGTGACGCTCTATTCGTCGGCGGCCCCGCTCGACACGTCCATGGGGGACGGTTCGACCTTCCAGAATTCGTCGAACATCGCCTTCTACCGCAACTTCATCGATTCCGATCCGAACGTCGACGGCATCCAGCCTTATGCGTTCGGCGAAGGCACGTTCAACGTCCGGCTCAGCGCCTACGACGCCAGCGGCGGCGCGCTGATCGCGCAGCACGAGGTCGTGGTGCACGTCCCGGCGGCCGGGTAACGATTTGCGCATGCTCAATCGGTTGGTTGCCGTTTTGAAGGAGTATCCTGTTGCGCCTTTTGTGCTCGAAGGCA
>JBKBVA010000093.1:0-8805 GCA_046289665.1 Allosphingosinicella sp. | reverse complement strand
GCTGCCGGGCTGTGCGACGACCCCCGCCGGGACGACGGCCGCTCCCGCCCGCGCCGCCGGGTGCCTGCCGCCGGTCGACGTCGCAGCCAATCGGGTGATCCGCACCGTCGCCGGGCTCAGGCCCTATCGCGCGTCGGGCTTCGTGGTGCGGCGCGAGGCGCTCGGCGACAAGGCGCTGGTGCACAATTACGGCCATGGCGGGGCGGGGATCACCCTCTCCTGGGGGACATCGAAGCTCGCCGCCGATCTCGGCCTTCCCGGCCACAGCGGGCCGGTGGCGGTGATCGGGGCGGGGATCATGGGCCTCACCACCGCCCGGCTGGTGCAGGAGGCGGGCCATGAGGTGATTCTCTACGCCGCCGCCCTGCCGCCGGACACGACCTCGAACATCGCCGGCGGCCAGTGGAGCCCGTTCGGCCATTATCGCGACAGCGCGGTGACCCCGGAATGGCGCGCGCAGTTCGCCGCCGCGCTCGATTACAGCTGGCGGCGCTTCCAGATCATGGTCGGCGACGATTACGGGATACGCTGGCTGCCGACCTATGCCGAGGGCGGCGGCGGGCCGGACTCGTCCGATCCGCTCCACGCCTATCATCCCGGCGCCCGCAGCCTGTCGCGCGCCGACCATCCCTTCCCGGCCGACGGGCTCGTCCGCTTCGACACCATGTATGCCGAGACCGGGCGGCTGCTGCGCCAGCTGATGCGCGACGTGCGGATCGGCGGCGGGCGCTTCGCGATTCGCCGGTTTGAGACGCCCGCCGACATTGCGGCGTTGCCCGAACGGCTCGTCTTCAACTGCACCGGCCTCGGCTCGCGGGCGCTGTTCGGCGACGAGGAGCTGCAGCCGGTGCGCGGCCAGCTCGCCATCCTGCTGCCGCAGCCGGAGGTGCGCTACGCCTTCACCGGCCGGGCCGGCTACATGTTCCCGCGCGCCGACGGCATCCTGCTCGGCGGCACGTTCGAGCGCGGGGAATGGAATGCCGAGCCGCAGCCCGCCGACATCGCCCGCATCATCGCCTCGCACCGGCGCCTGTTCGCCGGCTTCCGCTGCACCGCTTGAATTGCCTCCGCCGCGGTCCATCTAGTCCGGTGAGCATATCCACGGGCAATACCGGACATCCATGAACGACAATCTCACCCCCAAGGCCGTGGTCGCGGCGCTCGATTCGCACATCGTCGGCCAGAAGGAAGCCAAGCGCGCCGTCGCCGTCGCCCTGCGCAACCGCTGGCGGCGCCAGCGCCTGTCGGACGAGCTGCGCGACGAAGTGACCCCGAAGAACATCCTGATGATCGGCCCCACCGGCTGCGGCAAGACCGAGATCAGCCGGCGCCTGGCGAAGCTGGCGGACGCGCCGTTCGTCAAGGTCGAGGCGACCAAGTTCACCGAAGTGGGCTATGTCGGCCGCGACGTCGAGCAGATCGCCCGCGACCTCGTCGAGGAAGCGGTGCGGCTGGAAAAGGAACGGCGGCGCCAGGCGGTGAAGGACGCGGCCGAGGACGCTGCGATGGAGCGGCTGCTCGACGCGCTGACCGGCAAGGGATCGAGCGAGGCGACCCGCGAGAGCTTCCGCCAGCGGTTCACGGAAGGCCATCTCGACGACAGCGAGGTCGAGGTCGAGCTGGTCGAGACGCCGAACACGCCGTTCGAGATACCCGGCATGGGCGGGCAGGTCGGCATGATCAACCTGTCCGAGATGATGTCGAAGGCGATGGGCCAGCAGCCGAAGAAGCGCCGGCGCCTCAAGGTGCGCGAGGCCTGGACGCGGCTGGTCGAGGAGGAGGCCGACAAGCGCCTCGACGAGGAGGACGTCGCCCGCACCGCGCTGGCCGACGCCGAGGCGAACGGCATCGTCTTCCTCGACGAGATCGACAAGATCGCGGTCAGCGACGTGCGCGGCGGATCGGTGAGCCGCGAAGGCGTGCAGCGCGACCTGCTGCCGCTGATCGAGGGCACCACCGTCGCGACCAAATACGGGCCGATGAAGACCGACCATATCCTCTTCATCGCGTCCGGCGCCTTCCACGTCGCCAAGCCTTCGGACCTGCTGCCCGAGCTGCAGGGGCGCCTGCCGATCCGGGTCGAGCTGAAGGCGCTGACCGAGGAGGATTTCGTCCGCATCCTTTCCGCGACGCAGGCGAGCCTCACCGAACAATATAGCGCGCTGATCGCCACCGAAGGCGTGTCGGTGACCTTCACCGACGACGGCATCCGCGCCATCGCCCGCATCGCCGCCGAGGTGAACGGCCAGGTCGAGAATATCGGCGCGCGGCGGCTGCAGACGGTGATGGAGAAATTGCTCGAAGACGTCAGCTTCGACGCCGAGGAACGCACCGGCGAGACGGTGACGGTGGACGCGGCTTACGTCGAGGCCCAGCTCGCCGAGGTGGCCCGGAACACGGATCTGTCGAAATACGTGTTGTAGGGGCGGTCGGGTTGGCACCGGCCCCTCAGGTCCCCGTCATGCCAGCGCAGGCTGGCATCCATGCTGCGGCAGCGATGATCCGCAGCCGCCGGAGATCGGCTCCCGCGCACCATGGACCCCAGCCTTCGCTGGGGTGACGGACTGAACCCGCCGCGGCGCCTTTTCGGCTGGGGCTCCTAGTTCGGCCAGGCCTTTTCGCCGGCCACCCACGTCTCCAGCACCTTGGTGTCGCGGATCTCGGCCGGGGTGGCGTCGGCGAAGATGTCGCGGTCGATGAACAGGAAATCGGCGTAGCGGCCCTTCTCCAGGCTGCCGATGCGGTCCTCGGCGAAGCCGGCATGCGCCGCCGCCACCGTGAAGCCGTGGAGGGCCTGGGCGAGCGTCAGGCGCTGCTCGGGCGTCCAGCCGCCGGGGGGCTGGCCGGACGCGTCCTCGCGGCTCACCGCCACGGCGAGGCCGTGGAACGGGTTGGGATGCTCGACCGGAAAGTCGGAGCCGAAGGCGAGCGGCACGCCGTTGGCCAGCATGCTGCGCCAGGCATAGGCGCCGCCGAGGCGCTCCATCCCCATCCGCGCTTCGGCCATCTTCCAGTCGCTGGTCTGGTGAACCGGCTGCATCGAGGCGATGGTGCCGTGGCGGGCGAAGCGGGCGAGGTCCGCCGGATCGACGATCTGGGCATGCTCGATCCGCCAGCGCCGGTCGCCCTTGTAAGTGCCGGACAATTCCTCGATCGAGTCGAGAAGCTGGGCGTTGGCGGCGTCGCCGATGGCGTGGACGGCGACCTGGAAATTGTCCATCGCCGCCCGGCTCATGCTGTTCTTGAGCTCGGTGTCGGAGAGGAAGGTGAGGCCGCGCTCGCCGGGCGCGTCCCGGTAGGGATGCTTCAGCCACGCGCCGCGCGAGCCGAGCGCGCCGTCCGAGTAGATCTTGACCCCGCCCATGCGCAACCGGCCGTCGTAGAGCCAGGGCGTGGGGCCGGTGCCGGCGATCTGGAGCAACGGCTCGAGGCCGCCGGCATAGGACATGATGCGGACCTTGAGCAGGCCGCGGTCCCCGGCGCGGCGCGTGGTCAGCCAGTCCTCGGTGCTGGTGCCCATGTCGGCGACGGCGGTGAGGCCGTTCGACAGCATCAATTCCTGCGCGCGGGCGAGCGCCCGGTCTCGGGCGATGGGAAGCGGCGCGGGGACGATTTTGTTCACCAGGTCCATCGCGGCGTCGATGAAGATGCCGGACGGCTGGCCGTTCGCCTTCTCGATCCTGCCGCCGGCCGGCGCGGCGGTCTTCGCGGTGACGCCCGCTTCCTTCAGCGCCACGCTGTTCGCCCAGCCGGCATGGCCGTCGACCCGCTCCAGCCACACCGGCCGGCCGGGGACGATCGCGTCGAGATCGGCGGCGGTCGGGAAGCGGCCGAGGCCCCAGCGTTCCTGGTTCCAGCCGCGGCCGACGATCCAGCGCGGGCTGGGATTGGCGGCGGCGTAGGCGGCGATCTTGGCCTGCGCCTCCTGCAGGCTCTTGGTGTCGGACAGGTCGAGCTGCAGCGCGTTGAAGCCGAGGCCCATGACGTGGCCGTGGGCGTCGATCAGGCCGGGGATCAGGGTGCGGCCCTTGCCGTCGACGCGGTACTTCGTCCGCTCCGCCTTGCGCTCGCCGCGGGCGTAGAGCTTCTCGACCTTGCCGTCGTCGTCGACCAGCATCGCCGAGAAGCGCACCAGCCGCCCGTCCTTGCCGAGGGTATAGCCGTTGACGTTGTCGACGAGGACGTCGGCCGCCGCCGGGGCGGCGGTTACGCAGAACAGGGCGGCGAGCGCCGCCAGATATCGCTTCATCGCGTCAGCCTTCTAATCAGGGAAGAGGTGTCCTGCCGCGCGCCGCCCATCGCCTGCACGTCGGCATAGAATTGGTCGACGAGCGCGGCGAGCGGCAGGGACGCGCCGTTGCGCCGCGCTTCCTCGAGCGCGAGGCCGAGGTCCTTGCGCATCCAGTCGACCGCGAAGCCGAAATCGAATTCGCCCTGGTCCATCGTCTTCCAGCGGTTGACCATCTGCCAACTCTGCGCGGCGCCGCCGGAAATCGCCTCGAACACCTTGTCGCGGTCGAGCCCGGCGGCCTGGGCGAAGTGGAGCGCCTCGGCGAGCCCCTGCAGCACGCCGGCGATGGCGATCTGGTTGACCATCTTGGTCGTCTGCCCCGCCCCGTCCGGCCCGACGTGGACGATGCGCGCGGCATAGGCCCGCATCAGCGGCTCGGCGGCGGCGAAGGCCTCGTCCGTGCCGCCGCACATGATGGCGAGCTGGCCCTTCTCCGCCCCGGCCTGGCCGCCGGAGACGGGCGCGTCGAGGCTGTGGAGGCCGCGGGCGCGGGCGCCGTCGGCGACGCGCCGGGCGATGTCGGCCGAGGCGGTGGTGTGATCGATGAACAGCGCCCCGTCGCGCATGTTTCTGAACGCGCCGTCGGGGCCGAGGGTCACCGCCTCGACATCCTCGTCCTTGCCGACGCAGGCGATCACCGCATCGACGCCGCCCGCCGCTGCGGCGGGGGTGGCGGCGACGGTGCCGCCATGCTCGGCCGCCCAGGCGCGCGCCTTTTCCGGGCTGCGGTTGTAGACGGTGAGGCTGTGCCCCGCCGCAACGAGGTGCCGGGCCATCGGGGCGCCCATCACGCCGAGGCCGATATACGCGATCCGTGCCATGGCCTTGCCGCATAAGGCGTGTTTCGCGGCCGCGCCAGATGGTCTAGTGGCCGCATCCATGGCCACAGACGCTTCCGACGCGCCCCTCCCCGTCACCCTTGCCGACATCGAGGCGGCGGCCGGGCGGATCGAGGGCCATGTCGTCCGCACCCCGACGCTGCACAGCCGCACGCTCTCCAACCATACCGGCGCGCAGGTGTGGGTGAAGTTCGAGAACCTCCAGTTCACCGCCGCCTACAAGGAGCGCGGCGCGCTCAACAAATTGCTGCTGATGGACGAGGCGAAGAGGTCGAAGGGCGTGATCGCCGCCTCGGCCGGCAACCATTCGCAGGCGGTCGCCTATCACGGCGCGCGGCTCGGCGTGCCGGTGACGATCGTGATGCCGACGGGGACGCCGTCGATCAAGGTGATGCAGACCGAGAGCCACGGCGCCACCATCGTCCTCCACGGCGAGATGTTCGACGAGGCCTATGCCCATGCGTGCAAGCTCGCCGAGGAGCGGGCCTTGACCTTCGTCCACCCGTTCGACGACGAACAGATCATCGCCGGCCAGGGTACGGTGGCGCTGGAGCTGCTCGCCGACGCGCCGGACCTCGACATGCTCGTCATCCCGATCGGCGGCGGCGGCCTGATCTCCGGCATCGCCACCGCCGCCAAGGCGCTCCGGCCCGACATCGAGGTGATCGGCGTGCAGGCGGAGCTCTATCCGTCCATGTACTGCAAGATGAAGGGCAACGAACTGCCCTCGGCCGGCGACACGATCGCCGAAGGGATCGCCGTCAAGACGCCGGGCACGCTCACCGCGCAGATCATCCGCCGCGTCGTCGACGACATCCTGCTCGTGCCCGAAAGCGCGATCGAGACGGCGGTGAGCCTCTACCTGCAGATCGAGAAGACGGTGGCGGAAGGCGGCGGCGCGGCGGGGCTCGCGGCTTTGCTCCACCACCCGGAGCGGTTCGAAGGCCGCAAGGTCGGCCTCGTCCTCACCGGCGGCAATATCGACACGCGCCTGCTCGCCACCGTGCTGCTGCGCGACCTCGCCCGGTCCGGCCGGATGGCGCGGCTGCGCATCCAGCTCCAGGATTCGCCGGGCGCTTTGGCCGGCGTCGTCGACCTGTTCCGCCGGCACAAGGTCAACATCGTCGACATCTACCACCAGCGCGTCTTCACCCGCCTGCCGGCCAAGGACGCCTTCATCGACATCGAGTGCGAGGCGCGCGACGCCGAGCATCTCCAGGCGCTGGTCGCCGGGCTCGGCGAGGCCGGATTCTCGGTCCATCCCGTAGAGATTCACTGACCCTCCGTCCCGCGCTGGAACGGCACATGGTTAACGCCGTTTTTCCCGGGCATCTCCCTTCCCAATGCGGGGCGGGCGGCGCATAAAGAGTCCGGCAACCACATCCTTCAACCCACCGGAGCAGAGTTGAGCGCGCCCTTCCGCTTTCCGCGATTCTTCGTCACCAGCCCCGCCCCTTGCCCCTATCTGGAGGGCAAGACGGAGCGGAAGGTGTTCACGGAGCTGAACGGCGCGCATGCGGGCGAGCTCAACGACGCTCTGGGCCGCATCGGCTTCCGCCGCAGCCAGGCGGTCGCCTACCGGCCGAGCTGCATCGATTGCTCGGCCTGCGTCTCCGTCCGCGTCGTCGCCGGCGAGTTCCAGCCGAGCGCCACGCAGAAGAGGATGCTGAAGCGCCACGCCGACCTCGAGGTCACCGCCTGCAAGCCGTGGGCGACCGAGGAGCAATATGCGCTGCTGCGCCGCTACCTGAAGAAGCGCCACCCCGACGGCGGCATGGTCGGCATGGACGAGAGCGACTTTGCCGACATGGTCGAGCAGAGCCCGGTCAAGACCTACGTCATCGAATATCGCGAGCCCGCGGTCGACGGGAGGCCCGGCCGCCTCGTCGGCGCCTGCCTCACCGACCAGCAGGGCGACGGGCTGTCGATGATCTACAGCTTCTTCGACCCCGATCTCGCCGACCGCCCCGGCCTCGGCACCTACATCATTCTCGACCACATCGTCCGGGCGGGGCGCGCCGGCCTGCCCTTCGTCTATCTCGGCTATTGGGTCGAGAATTCGCGGCGCATGGCCTACAAGGCGCGCTTCCGCCCGCTCGAACGGCTCGGCCCCCACGGCTGGCACCGCTTCGACCCCGACCAGCGCGAACTGCCGCTCGGCGCCACGGGCAGCGGATGCGGGTCGAAATTCCCGAAAACCGCTCCTTAATCATCTGCCCCTATCCCCTCCGCCATGGGGTGGGGATCGAAATGGCTGGCGGCGCTGACCGGAGTCGCGGCTTCCGAGGAGGCGGGGGAGCGCGCGCTCGCCGATGAACGCTATCACGCGCTGCAGCGGCAGATCCCGCTCCTCTACACCGTCGCCCTCGCCAACTTCATCGGCATCCACCTCGCCACCGGCGGCGACCTCGACTCGCCCTACAGTCCGGTCACCCTGCTCGTCGCCTTCGTCGTGGTGCGGCTCGTCCACTGGGTGAATGCCCGCGGCCGCACCCTTACCCCGGCGCAGACGGTGCGCGAGCTGCGCCGCACCTGGTGCTATGCGCTCCTCGTCAGCTGCGGATTTTGCCTGTGGGCGCTGAGCCATCTCGCCGCCGGCGACACCGAGCATCCCGCCCATCTCGTCCTGTTCGGCAGCCTCGCCGCGGTCGGCTGCGCCTACGGGCTCAGCAGCTTTCCCGCCGCGGCGCGTTTGCCCCTCCTCTTCCTCGGCCTGCCGATCGCGCTGTGGCTGATCTTCTCCGGCACGCCCGAGCATATCGGCATGGGCATCAGCGTCGCCCTCGTCATCCTCCTCATCCTGCGCCTGCTCGGCATCCAGAACGAAGGCTTCGCCCAGCTCGTCCGCTCGCGCAGCGAGATCGCCGAGGAGCGCGAGCGCGCGCAGCGGGCGGAGAAGGCGGCGAAGGCGGAGCGCGCCAAGGCGCGGCTGATCGCCGACACCGATCCGCTGACCGGCCTCGCCAACCGCCGCGCCTTCCTGCGCGCCCTCACCCGCCGCGCCTCGGCGCTCCAGCGCGGCGGCGGCCGCTTCGCGCTCGCCGTGGTCGATCTCGACGGCTTCAAGCCGATCAACGACACGTTCGGCCACGCCACCGGCGACGCCGTGCTGCAGCAGATCGGCGGCCGTCTGTCGGGCGCGATGGGCAGCGGCGTCCACATCGCCCGCACCGGCGGCGACGAATTCGCTTTGCTCCTGCCCGGCACGCGGACCGCCGAAGCGGCGCGCTCGGTCGGCGCCGGCATCTGCGCGGCGCTGCAGGAGCCCTTCTTCGTGGAAGGCCGCGAGTTCCGCATCTCGGGCTGCTGCGGCCTCACCATCCTCTCCGCCGGCGACTGCGACGTCGCGGGCGCGCTGATCCGCGCCGACACCGCCCTCTACCGCGCCAAGGAGAAAGGCCGCGCCGGCGTCGCCGTCTTCTCGCCGGAGATGGAGGAGAGCAACCGCCGCCGCATCGCCATCGAGCAGGCGCTGGCGGCGCCGGAAAGCCAGGCGGAGATCGGCCTCGTCTATCAGCCGATCCGCGACCTCGCGACCGGAGAGCTGCGCGCCTTCGAGGCGCTCGCCCGCTGGGAGCACGAGACCCTGGGCCCGATCTCGCCGGCCGAATTCATCCCGATCGCCGAGCAGACCAATGCGATCCGCGCGATCAGCGACGATCTGCTGCGCAAGGC
>JBKBVA010000092.1:0-8901 GCA_046289665.1 Allosphingosinicella sp. | reverse complement strand
TGTGGGGGGAGGATAGATCCCCCTTGCTCCGCGTCCCCCCCCCCCCCCGCGGCCATCACGGCAATTACCCCTCCACCGGGCTCCGCCCGGTCCCCCTCCCCATCTCGCGATGGGGAGGCAGATCGATGATCACCCTCCAGTGGCTCTACACGCTCGCCGGGCTGATGTTCGCGGGGTTCGCGATCCTGTCGGCGCTCGACCGCTCGAACGGCAAGCGGTTGGGCAATGCGGCTTTCTGGGGGTTGATGGCGCTGAGCCTGCTCGGCGGAGACCTGATCGGCGACTTCGGCAACGGCCTGCTCGTGCTCGGCCTCGCCGGCCTCGCGGGTTTCGGCTTTCTCGGCCGCAGCGCGCCGCCGACCACCTCGGACGCGGAGCGGGAGGCGTGGTCGCAGCGGCTGGGCAACAAGCTCTTCCTGCCCGCGCTCGTCATCCCGGCCACCGCCCTGTTCGGCACCTTGCTCTACAATTACACGCCGCTGGGCGCGCTCGGCTGGTTCGAGGAGAAGCGCGAGACCTATGTGCTGCTCGGCCTCGGCGTGCTGCTCGCGCTCGCCGTCATCTTCGCCTGGCTGAAGCCGCCGCCGCTCGCGCCGCTGCAGGAGGGACGGCGCCTGATCGACGCGATCGGCTGGGCCGCCGTGCTGCCGCAGATGCTCGCGGCGCTCGGCGTGCTGTTCGCCGCCGCCGGTGTGGGGACGGTGATCGGCGACGCGACCCGCGCGATCATCCCGGGCGGCAGCGTGTTCCTCACCGTGCTCGTCTTCGGGCTCGGCATGGCGATCTTCACGATGATCATGGGCAACGCCTTCGCCGCCTTCCCGGTGATGGCCGCGGCGATCGGGGTGCCTTTGCTCATCGTCGGCTATGGCGGCGACCCGGCGGTGGTCGGCGCGATCGGCATGCTGGCCGGCTTTTGCGGGACGCTGATGACGCCGATGGCGGCGAACTTCAACCTGGTCCCCGCGGCCCTGCTCGAGCTCCGCGACAAGAACGGCGTGATCAGGGCCCAAATCGGCACCGCGCTGCCGCTGCTGGCGGTGAACATCCTCTTCATCTGGCTCTTCGCCTATTAGCGTCACCCCGGCGAAGGCCGGGGTCTCGTCGGGTGAAAGGCGCCGTCGACCTTCGAGCCGAGATCCCGGCTTTCGCCGGGATGACGGGTTGGGCTAGCGTCTCCCCATGCACAGCCTCACCCCAGAAACCGCCGCGCGCTTCGCCGGGATCGCGCTCGGCCACGTCACGCGCGAATATCCGCACAAGCTCGACCATGTCATGGATGGGCCCGAGGACGTGCTGGCGCCAAGCGCGCTCCACCCGATCTTCCATGGCAGCTTCGACTGGCACAGCTGCGTCCACGGCTGGTGGACGATGCTGACGGTGCGGCGGCTGTTTCCGGACCTGCCGCAGGCGCGGGAGGTGGAGGCGCTGGCGGAGGAGATGCTGGCGCCGGACAAGGTCGAGGGCGAGCTTGCCTATCTCGACCGCGCCTATACCGGCGGCTTCGAGCGCCCCTATGGCTGGGCCTGGCTGCTCGCCCTGCACCGCGAGGCCCAGCGCCACGAGGACCAGCCCTGGGCCGCGGACCTCGCGCCGCTCGCCGAGGCCTTTGCGGACCGGTTCAAGACGTTCCTCCCCAGGCTCACCTATCCGATCCGCACCGGCACCCATTTCAACACCGCCTTCGCGATGATCCTCGCCTGCGACTGGGCGGAGGCGAACGACGCCGCGCTCGGGGCCCGGATACGGGAGCGGGCGCGCAGCTATTATGCGCTCGACCGCGACTGCCAGGCGTGGGAGCCGGGCGGCGACGACTTCCTCTCCTCCGCGCTCACCGAGGCGCTCTGCATGCGCCGCACGATCGGCGACGATTCGCAGTTCCGCAGCTGGTTCCGCCAGTTCCTGCCGCACCTGGCCGACAGGCGGCCCGAGACCCTGTTCACCCCCGCCACCGTGTCCGACCGCTCGGACGGCAAGATCGCCCATCTCGACGGCCTCAACCTCAGCCGCGCCTGGTGCTGGCGAAGCCTCGCCGGCGCGCTCGATCCGGCGCTGGCCGAGCTGGCGCACGGCGCCGCCGCGGCGCATCTCGACGCGAGCCTGCCGCATGTGGCGGGCGACTATATGGGCGAGCATTGGCTGGCGACTTTCGCCCTTCTCGCGCTGCAGGCCTGACGGCGATGGCCGGGGCGCCCCGCCACCGCCCGCTGACCGAGGGGGAGCTGGCGCTGCTCGGCCTCCATTTCCCGAAGGGGGCGCTGCCGCTCGACCGGGTGCGCTTTTGCGACGGGCCGGGCCGCCACCCCGCCGCCGCCCACGCCTTCCGCCGCGGCAACACCGCGATCACCCTCGGCCGCACCATCTATTACGGCCCGGGGCGGCATTCGGCCGATTTCTCGGTGGAGAAGGACGCCGCCCGCCAGGGCCTGTTCATGCACGAAATGACCCATGTCTGGCAGTGGCACCGGCTGGGCGTGCTGCGTTTCCTGCTGCGCTACGCCCGCGATTTCATCGCCTGCCGGGGCGATGCGCGGGCGATGTACCGCTACCAAGCGGGGGTAGACCGCTTCGCCGACGCGATGCTGGAGGCGCAGGCGCAGATGGTCGGCGACTATGCGGCCGCTTTGGTGCGCGGCGATGCGCAGGCGCAGGCGCGGATCGGCCGCAGCCTCGCGGGCAGCGGCTTCTACGGCCTGTAGACGCGGCTAGCCGCGCTCGCCGGCCCGGCGTACCGCGCGGCGCGGCTTGTGTGTGCTGCGGCTGGCGAGCCGCACCGGCGCCGCCGCCTCGGGCCCGCCGCGCGCGTTGCGGGCGAGATTGGCCTCGGTGCGCACGCCGCGCTCGTAGAGCTGGATGCAATTGTCGGTGACGGTGCGCGAGCAGGGCGGGTAGCCGCTCTTCGACACCGGCGGCGCGACCGGCGCCGCCTGCGGGGGCGCCGCACCGAGCAGCATCAGCCCGCCGGCTGCGGCGAAAACGAGCTTGATCTTCATTCTTCGGCCTCCTGTTCCGGCGCCTTGCGGCGCCCGCGTCCGTCCCGCCCGAGCCAACAGTTAACAGCATGGCAAGCATCGACGCAACGCCCGGCGCCGATTTTGCGCCTGGACGGCCCTAGTCGAAGATCGACAGGTCCAGCGTCTCGCTCGGCCCGAACCAGACGACGTTACGCGTATGGTCGGCGAGATCGTCGCCGGTTTCGGCATGGGCGAAGATGGTGAGGCCGCCGCGGTTCAGCGCCGCCCAGGCGGCGAAGTCGCCGAAGCGCTCGGCCGGCACCGTGAGCTGGCAGCTGCCGCGCGGATGCGGCCCGACCGGGCGGGCGTGGAACGTCCCGACGGCGACGCCGAAGCGCGCCTGCGCCGCGCGCGCCAGCGCCCGCGCCGCCTCGATCTCGGCGGCGTCGAAATAGATGTGCGCGTGGAAGCCGTGCGCCTCGTCCATTCCCGCCTTGTCGCGCTTCGCCGGGCGCCTGGCAAGCGGTCCTTCGAATGCCGTCAGGGCCGATCGGGCTGCGTCAGGATGCTGGCTTGCGGGCCGCGCCGGCCGCCGGCGCGATGCCTGCCGCCATGGCGATCTGCAGCAGCTCCGTCAGGCTGTTGGCGTTCAGGCGGTTCATGACCTGCGCGCGGTGCAGCTCCACCGTGCGCGGGCTGATGCCGAGCTTGGCGGCGATCGACTTGTGGTCCCGCCCTCGATCAGGCCGGCGAGCACCTCGCGCTCGCGCGGGGTCAATCGTGCGACGCGGGCGCCGGCATTGTCGTCGTGCCCGTTGGGCCGCACCGCGCCGAGGCATTCCGCCATGGACGTCGCCAGCGCGGCGCGCAGCGAGTCCTCGTCGCCCGACACCAGATAGTCGACGGCGCCCGCCTTCATCGCGGCGACGGCCGCCCCGACCTCCGCCCCCGGCGCGTCGAGCGCGATGGTCGGCAGCGTGATCGATCGCGCCTTGAGCTCGCGCTGGACCGCGAGCCCGGCGTCCCGCGCGGAGCGCAGATCGACGAGGACGCAGCCGGGGGTCAGGACGGGGGCGACGTCGAGGAAGGCGGAGCCGCTGCCGAAGGTCCGGACCCGGTAGCCCTCGGCCCTGACCAGGCTCGCCAGCCGGCGCGCCTCGGCGGCCCGGCTGCAGACGATATAGACCTGGCGGACATCCTCCTGGGTCAGATCTTCGGTGATCCCGCCGATCCGGGTCGGCGCGCCATGCTCGTCGAGGATCGGAAAGCTCGTCTCGCGGAGCAGCCGGACGGCGCCGTCACAAGGGCGGACGATCCGATATTCGAACTGCACGACGTCGCCGCCCTTCAGGGTGTCGAAGGCGTGCTCGACCTGCTGCCGATCGTCGGGGTGGACCTGGTGCAGCCATTCGCCGATGTCCGTCGTCGCTTTCGAGCAGGGCACGCCGAAGATCCGCTCGTAGGCGGGGCTGCGATAGAGGATCCTGCCTTCGGCCGGGTCGCCGATCCAGATCAGGTTGCTGCTGTTCTCGGCGAAGCTGCGGAACAGGGCCTCGCTCGCCCGGATCGCCGCCTCGTTGCGGCGCGAGGCGGTGACGTCGATGGCGGCGCCGATGAAGCCGACGGCGCGCCCTTCGGAGAATGTCGCCTGGCCGGAGGTGGCGACGTGGCGGGTGACGCCGTCGTCGCGGCCGACCACGCGATATTCGATATGGTAGCGCCCGTCGCCGGCCGGATCGATGCTCGCCGCGACGGCGCGCCGCACGCGCGGCAGATCGTCCGGGTGGATGCCCGCTTCGAACACCTCCTGGGTCACCTCCGCATCCGGCGGAAGGCCCCACAAGGCGCACAGCCGCTCGTCCCACCGGAAGTCGCCGGTCGCCGGGTTCCAGGAATAGACCCCCAGCCCCACCAGCTCCGTCGCCGCCCGCAGGCGGGCCTCGCTGGTTCGCAGCGCCTCGACGAAGGCATGGCGCTCGCTCGTGTCCCGGGAGACGCCGACCACCAGCTCGATCGCGCCGTCGGGCCCGCGAATCGGGCCCCACAGATAGGAGAAATAGGCCGCCTGGCCGGTCGGGCTGCGATAGAAGACCTCGTCCTCGACGGTGATGCCGTGGTTGAGCACCTGGTCGATATGGCCGTTGAGCCGCTCGGCGAGGGCGGACGGGTAGCCGAGCTCGGCGAAGGTCCGGCCGACCACCTCGTCGGCCGGCAGCCCGAACAGCCTGAGCATCGCGGCGTTCACATAGGCAAAGCGCCGCTGCGGATCGAAGGCATAGACGAAATCGGGGATCGACGAGAGCGTGGCCTCGAGGAACCGGAGCCTGGCGGCGAGCGCATCGGCCGCCGTCCCGGCCGGCCCCGCCGCGGCCGTCGCCAGCCCGCTTGCGGCCCGGACGGCGGGGCCGGATTCACCTGTGTTATAAAGATTGTCCGGCATCCGGCTCGATCTCCTCGCGCAAGTTGCCGGCCAAGCGGCAATGCGCCGCGCCCTCGGAAGGTTCCCTAGTAATCGTCCGGGTGCCCAGCCCCTTTCGGCGGGGCGATAGCCACCCCCACAACACAAAGGAGACTGGCATGAAAGCCCTCGTCTGGCACGGCAAGGAAGACGTCCGTTACGACACGGTGTCCGACCCCGAAATCGAAGAGCCCCGCGACGCGATCATCAAGGTGACGAGCTGCGCGATCTGCGGCTCGGACCTTCACCTGTTCCACAACCTCATCCCGGCCATGCTGCCCGGGGACATCCTCGGCCATGAATCGATGGGCGAGGTGGTCGCGGTGGGCAGCGACGCCCGCAGCTCGCTGAAGGTGGGCGACCGGGTCGTCATTCCCTTCACCATCCAGTGCGGCGAATGCGACCAGTGCCGCCGCGGCAACTTCTCCGTCTGCCAGCGCTCGAACCGCAAGGGCGAGCTCGGCGACAAGGCCTTCGGCCACAGGACGGCGGGCCTGTTCGGCTACACCCACCTCACCGGCGGCTATCCCGGGGGCCAGGCCGAGTATCTCAGGGTGCCGTTCGCCGACACGACCCACATCAAGGTGCCGGACGGGATCGACGACGAGAAGGTCCTCTTCCTCTCCGACATCCTTCCCACCGGCTGGCATGCGGCGGTGCAGGCGGACATCCAGCCCGGCGACACGGTCGCCGTCTGGGGCTGCGGCCCGGTCGGCCAGATGACGATCCGCTCCGCCCTGCTGCTGGGCGCGGAGCAGGTGATCGCCATCGACCATTTGCCCGAGCGGCTGTCGATGGCCGCGGCCGGCGGCGCGACCACCATCAACTTCATGGAGGAAAGCGTCATCGAGCGGCTGAACGAGCTGACCGGAGGCGAAGGGCCGCACAAGTGCATCGACGCGGTCGGCTCTGAAAACCACGTCAACTGGGGCCAGCCGGACACGATCCTCGACCGCGCCAAGCAGATGCTGCTCGCCGAGAACGACCGTCCGCACGTGCTTCGCGAGATGATCTATGCCTGCCGGCCCGCCGGCGTGATCTCGATCATCGGCGTCTGGACCGGCCTCGTCGACAAGATCCCGCTCGGCCAGGCGATGAACAAGGGCCTGACCTTCCGGATGGCGCAGGCGCATGTGCCCCGCTGGACCGACGAATTGCTGCGCATGATCGAGGACGGCCGCATCGACCCCTCCTTCGTGATCACCCACAAGGTCGATCTGTCCGACGGGCCCGAGATGTACCGCACGTTCCGCGACAAGGCGGACAGCTGCATCAAGGTCATGCTCCGGCCCAACTGATCCATTTTCCAGGAGGTAACCCCCCATGCCACTCACCAATGCCACGCAAATCGCCCGTTCCGAGGGAGATCCCCGGATCGAGCAAAAAGGCCCAAGCTCCCTCACCGGCCCGGACCGGCTGGCGCGGGCGCTCGGCTGGTTCTCCGTCGGCCTCGGCATCGCCGAGCTGGTCGCGCCCGGGCGGATCGCCCGGACGCTCGGTCTCGACGGGAAGGAAGGTCTGATCCGGGCCTATGGCGCCCGCGAGATTGCGAGCGCCGTTCCGACCCTGTCGGTGGACAAGCAGGTCGGCCTCGCGTCGCGGATCGGCGGCGACGCGCTCGATCTCGGCACGCTCGCCTTCGCGCTCCGCCCCGACAATCCGCAGCGGCACAATGCCGCGATCGCGACCGCCCTCGTCGTCGGGGTCACCCTGCTCGACATCTTCGCCTATTCCGGCGTGAAGGCGGCGCACAGCCGCGAGCCGGGCAGCGGCCGCGACTATTCGGACCGGACCGGCCTGCCGCGCGGAATAGAGGCCTCGCGCGGCGCCGCGCGGCGCGATTTCGAGACCCCGCCGGATTACCGCGCCGAAGGCCGCGTCGCCGACGAGCCGCTTGACCGCTGTCAGATCAAGGGCCGCAAGCTCGCTGGTCGCCGTCACTCAGGAGCAGGCTAGCGATCAATACCGCCGAGGATGGGGTCGAGCATCGCGAGCGTGGCGATGAGGTCGGCGATGTAGCCGCCGCGGGCCATGTCGCCGATGGCTTGGAGGTTCACGAAGCTCGAGTCGCGGATGTGGACGCGGGCGGGCTTGGAGGAGCCGTCGGCCTTGACGAAGCAGCCGAGCTCGCCGCGGGGGCCCTCGATGGCGGAGTAGCGCTCGCCGGGGGCGACGCGGAAGCCTTCGGTGACGAGCTTGAAGTGGTGGATGAGCGCTTCCATGGAGGTGGCGAGCTCGTGGCGCGGCGGGAGGGCAACCTTGCGGTCGTCGACCATGACGGGGCCCTCGGGAAGGCCGTCGAGGGCCT
This sequence comes from Allosphingosinicella sp., assembly GCA_046289665.1. Lineage (GTDB taxonomy): Bacteria > Pseudomonadota > Alphaproteobacteria > Sphingomonadales > Sphingomonadaceae > Allosphingosinicella. The sequence continues at coordinate 1,181 of JBKBVA010000092.1, read as the reverse complement.
GCTCGATGATCTTGGCGCTCTCCTCCATCTCGGCGAGGCGGACGGCCATGCGGTCGAAGTTGTCGCCGACGGCGCCGAGCGGTACGCCGAAGTCGAAGTCGTCGTAGGACGAGTAGGGCTGGGCCTTGCGGAGGTCCCATTCGACGCCAGAGGCGCGCAGCAGCGGGCCGGTGACGCCGAGCGCGAGGAGGCGGTCGGAGTCGACGATGCCGACGCCCTTGAGGCGCTGGAGGGCGATCTCGTTGGCGTAGATGAGGTCGCGGAACTGCTGGACGCGGCCGGGGAGCTCCTTGACGAACGTGCGGCAGCGGTCGACCCAGCCGCCGGGGATGTCCTCGATCACGCCGCCGATCTGGAAGTAGCGGGTGTGGACACGCTGGCCGGACGAGCTCTCGAAGAGGTCGAGGATCGTCTCGCGCTCGCGGAGGGAGTACCAGAGCAGGCTCATGGCGCCGATGTCGAGGCAGCTCGTGCCGAACCAGAAGAGGTGGCTCATGATCCGGTTGAGCTCCATGTGGATCACCCGGAGGTACTGCGCGCGCTTGGGCACCTCGACGCCGACGAGCTCCTCGACGGAGTGCACGTAGGCCATCGCGTTGAAGTAGTACGCGAGGTAGTCCATGCGCTCGACGAGCGGGACGACCTTCCAGTACGGCTTGTCTTCACACGTCTTCTCGATGCCCGTGTGGAGGTAGCCGATGAGCGGGCGCAGATCGCGGACGATCTCGCCGTCGAGGGTGACCAGCAGCCGCAGCACGCCGTGCGTGGCGGGGTGGTGCGGCCCCATGTTGATCGTGAGCAGCTCTTCGGACTGGCCGACCTTCTCAACGGGTGAGAGGGTGACCGACTCCTCGAGCTTGCGGTACTCGCTCGGGCCCCGGCCGGTGGTCGTGTCGGTGGGGGCGGTCATTCGGCGTAGTGCCGGCCTTCGGCTTCGTGGTGGGTGAAGAGCACGGGCTCGCCGCCGAGCGGGAAGTCGCGGCGCTGCGGGTGCCCCTCGTAGTCCTCGGGCATGAGGATGCGGCGCAGATCGGGGTGCCCGTCGAACACGACTCCGAAGAGGTCGTAGATCTCGCGCTCCTGATGGTCGGCGGTGGGCCAGTCCGGGGCGACGGACGCGACGTGCGGGGCGTCGACGGGCACGCGGAGCTTGACGGCGACGCGGTCGGGGCGCTGCATGT
>JBKBVA010000091.1:0-8987 GCA_046289665.1 Allosphingosinicella sp. | reverse complement strand
TGGTCCATCCGCATCCAACGCTGAGCGAGACCGTGTCGGAGGCGGGCGAATCGATTCACGGCAACACGACGCATCTCTACCGACCGAAGAAGTGAGCGTCATGGACCACGCCATCCTCAAATTCGCCTGGGGCAAGCCGGCGCCGGTCGCGATGACCGGCCGCGCCGCCGCCGCGGGCAAGCCCGACGTCCATCCCTGGGACCAGCTGATGCTGCTCTTGAAGGGCAAGGTCGAGGTGACGCTCGGAGAGAACGGCGATCTCGGCACCTGGGAGGTCGAGGCGGGCGAATTGATCTACATCCCCGCCAACGTACCCCATATCGGCCGCACGCTCGGCGAGGAGGAAGCGGTCGGCGTCGAGATCTTCGCGCCGGTGCGCGAGGATTATCTCGACATGGCCGAGCACCAGCTCGCTTATGAGCGCGGCGAGATCGAGCTCGACTCCGGCCCCCGCGAAGAGCCGGCCGAAACCGAGAAGAGCGAGGCCTGAGCGTATGGGCAACCGGGTATCCAGGGGCGAGCGCAAGGCCTGGGCGCGCGAGCATTTCCGCGGCATCGAGAACGTCCTGCTGCCGAGCTTCAACGCCGACCTTTCCGAGCTGGACGAGGAAGGCATCCGCCTCGACGTCCGCCAGTCGAAGCGCCACGGCTTCTTCGGCTCGCTCTGCTCGGTCGAGACCGGCCTGACGCCGGCGGAGAAGGTGCGGTTCGTCGAGATCGCCTGCGACGAGGCGGGCGACGATTACGGCATCGCCGTCAGCCTCGCCGGCGACACGCTGGAGCAGGATCGGGAGCTGCTCCAGGCGGCGGAGAAAGCCGGCGCGACCCACGGCCTGCTGAGCTTCCCCCAGGCCTTCGTGCCCAGGTCGCAGGACGACATCTACGAGTACGGCAAGGCGCTCGCCGACAGCACGGACATGGGCATCTATCTGTTCGTGTCCGACAAGTTCGGCTTCCACCGCTTCCACCCGTCGGGCGTGCCGTTCGACGCCTATGAGAAGCTCGCCGACCTGCCCAATGTCGTCGCGATGAAGGTCGGCGGCATGGACGCGGGCATGATCTACACCTGCTTCGAGCGTTTCTCCGACCGGCTGCTCGTCACCAGCGTCAATATCGGCCTCATCCCGCTGCTCAGGAAGAGCTACGACGTGCGCTGGACCGGCGCCTGGACCGCCGAGGCGCTGCAGAGCCCCGAGCATCCACACGCCGTGCGGATGATGGACCTGCTGCTCGAGGGCAAGACCGAGGAGGCGATGCAGTGCTACTGGCGGATGGCGCCGGCGCTCGGATCGATGATGAAGATCATGGCACCGCTCATCCCGACCGGCACCTATCACTGGCCCCTGCTTAAATATCAGCAGTGGCTCTCCGGCGGCAATGGCGGCCTGACGCGCCAGCCGGCGATGCGCGTCTTCCAGCGCGACCTCGCCGTCATCCGCGGTGGCCTCGCCGCGGTCGGCGTGCAATGCCCCGATCCCGACGAGGACTTCTTCCTCGGCCGGTCGGTCATCGCCCGGCAGAAGGGGGCCTGATGCCGGTCGGCCGCCACGAGCGCAAAGCCTGGGCGAAGGACGCCCTGGTCGGGCTCGAAAATGCGATCATGCCGAGCTTCTCGGCCGACATGAAGGATCTGGACGAGGAGGGCATCCGCTGGGACGTGCGCCAAGCCAAAGCGCACGGCTTCTTCTCGACCATGTGCGCGGTCGAGACGGGGCTGACGACCGAGGAGGCCAAGCGCTTCATCTCGATCGTCTGCGACGAGGCGGGCGACGACATCCTCGTCTCCTTCACGCTCCTGAACGACAGCTTCAATCAGTCGCTCGAGCTGCTGGGTCATGCCGAGACGGCCGGCTGCAGCCACGCCCTGCTCGGCTACCCCGCGACCTTCCGCCCGAAGACCGCGGAGGAGATTTACGAGAAGACGGCGATGCTCGCCGAGGCGACCAATCTCGGCCTCGTCATGTACGCCAGCGACAAGTTCGACTTCGCCCGCTTCCATCCCAGCCAGATCCCGTTCGAAGCCTATGACCGGATCGCGGACCTGCCCAACGTCGTCTCGCTGAAGGTCGGCTTCGGAGACATGGCCACCGCCTTCGAGGCGTTCGAACGCTTCGGCGACCGCGTCCTCGTCAATGTCGGCACGCCGATGCTGATCGGCATGTTCCCGCTGCTGCGCAGGCATTATTGCGCGCAATGGTTCGGCGGCGGCGCCTGGGAGATGTGGCAGTCGCCCGACAAGCCCTATCTGGTGGACTATCACCGGGCGGTGATAGACGGGCGCATCGACGAGGCGATGGCGATCTACTGGCGGATCGCGCCGGCGACCCAGATCATGATGGGCTCGATCGCGCGGGGCGGGGATGCCGGCATGTATCACTGGCCGTTCGGCAAATATGTCAGCTGGTCGGTCGGCGGCAACGGCGGGGCGATGCGCGAGCCCGCCCAGCGCCTCAACCCGATGATGATGCAGAGCCGCAAGGCGGCGCTCAGGGCGATCGGCATCGATCCGCCGGAGAATGACGCGCAGTTCTGGGTCGGGCGGGCGAGATGGGCGCGGGAGCGGGCGGAATAGCCTCCGCGCCGGGTCCTTCGATACGGGCCTTCCTTACGGTTCCTTCGGAACCTACTCAGTCCCTACTCAGGATGAGCGGCAACCCCCAACCCGCTCATCCTGAGTAGGGACTGAGCCTGGCGAAGGCCCGTATCGAAGGACCGGATCAGAGCCCTCAGCCCGCCGTAACCCGCGCGCGCCGCCATTGCAGGATCTTCACCAGCCGCCCGTGCGTCCTGGCGTCGAGCGGGTAGAAGAGGATGAAGGCGCTGGCGCCGAGGTAGAAGAGCGCCGGCACGCCGAGCATCGTCGCCTTCATCGCCGCCAGCGTCTCCGGCGTCTGCGCCGCATTGGCCTGGTAGCCGACCGCGTCGAGCACCTCGCCGAGCGCGCCCGCGGCGAGGCCGAGCGAGGCCTTCTGGACGAAGCTGACGAAGCCGAACACGGCGCCCTCGCCGCGCGTGCCCGTGCGGAACTCGCCATATTCGACCGTGTCCGGCATCATCGCCCAGCTGGCGAGGATGACGCCGCCATTGCCGGCGCCGAGCAGCGCGACGAGCGGCATCCAGGCGCCCCGCGTCTCCGGCACCAGCCACAGGCCGGCGCAGGCGGCGAAGGAGACGGCGCTGCCGGCGAGGAAGACGATCCGCTTCGATTTCCGCCGCGTCAGCCAGGCCCAGAGCGGGATGGTGAGGGTGATGCCCATCGCCAGCACGCCGAGGAAGGGGCCGAAATTGTCGATGCCGAGGCCGTATTTGATCCAGTAGGGCAGCGACTTGTTGAAGAAGACGAAGCCGACCGATCCGATCAGGAAGGCGCCGCAGACCAGCCAGAAGGCGCGGTTTGCGCGCAGCACCGCGATCATCTGGGCGAAGCTCGGCCGCACCTTCAGCGCCTCGCCGAACGACACTTCCCGCGCGCTGGCGAAGACGAGGATCATCAGGGCCGCCGCCGCCGCGCCGTAGATCAAAGCGACGACGAACCAGCCGGTCTGCCCCCCGCCGAAGCGCGCGGCGAGCTGCAGCGTCAGGAAGGCGGCGAGCACCCCGGCAAAGGCCTGGAACACCAGGCGAAAGGCGGCGAGGCTCGAGCGTTCGCCGCTATCCTCCGTGATCGCCGCCGACAGAGCGAGATAGGGCATCGAGGCGATCGTATAGACGGTGCGGAAGATGAGGTGCGCGCCGAGCGCGAACAGGACGAGCGAGGTGCCGGTGAGGCCCGTCGGCAGGAAGATCAGCGCCCATGCCAGAGCCAGCGGCACGGCGGCGAAGAGCAGGAAGGGGCGGTAGCGGCCCCATTTGCTGCGGGTGCGGTTGGCGAGCGCGCCCATCACCGGATCGATCAGCGCGTCCCACACCACGGCGGCGCCGAACACCCAGCCGGCGGTCGAAGGCGGCAGGCCGAGCACGTCGGTATAATAATAAAGGAGGAACTGGCTGGCGGTGAGGAACAGCAGGCCGAAGCCGAAATCGCCGAGGCCGTAGCCGAGCTTTCGCCCGAGCGTCAGTTGCGCCGCCATGCATTCCCCTCCGGACGGCGCGCTATCCCGCCGCCTTTCCCCGTCACAGCAGAGCCGAGAGCGACGCGATATTCAATATTCGGCATGGATGATAACGCGGCCTGAGGCGGCAAGGGGAATGCCCGTCCTGCGCCCGATCGCCCGCATCGCCCTGCCGAGCGCGGCCCCTTCGTCGTCCTTCAGCGCCGCTTCATGCAGCTCGGCGACCAGGGCCGCCGCGTCGCCGCGCCCCTGCAGCTGCGGCACGGCGGCGAGGATCAGCGCAAAGCTGCGCAGGCCCCGCGCATGGGTGTCGCCATAGCCCTTCACCAGCCGCTGCAGGCGGAGGATCTCGACGCCGAGCGCATAATCGGTGCGCGCGGCGTTGACCGCGCTTTCCAGCCAGCCCTCGATCCGCGCCTGCTCGTCGCGCCAGCGCAACGTCCGGGGCCGATAGCGGCGCAGCCGTGCGACCGTCCAGAGGAGGAGGAAGCCGGGCAGGCGGGTGGTCGTCACGAAGCGGCCCTTCGCCGTCAGCGGCTCCGCCCGGCGCCGGGCGCGCGGCGAGCCGAGCAGCCGCTCGCCGATCCGCGCCGGAAGCATGTCGCATATCTCCTCGAAGCGCGGGTGGAGGAATTCGGTGGTGTGGACCACCTGCCCCGCCGCCGCCCGCGCTTCCTCCCGCACCCGCCGCGCCCGCGCCGGCCGGGTCTTGAGGTCGGCCACCCGGATCACGTCCTCATAGGCCATCCACAAGGCAAGGTGCCGCGCCGCCGCCTCGGTGAGGCCGAAGCCGCGCCCCGCGCCGCCGAGGGCGCGATCGGCCTCTGCGATGCGGTGGAGGCGGTCGCGGTACTCCTCGGCATAAGCGGAACCTTGATAGTCGCGCAGCCGCTCGATCCCGAGCTGCGCGATCGGCCGCGCCGGTTCCGGCAGGTCTTCCGGCTCAGGCGGAGCGGGAGCGGGGGCGGCGGGCGCGCTCGGCGCTTCGCCTCCACCCGCCGCCACCGCCAGCCCCGCCCGAAGCGCGGCGATGCTGCGCTCAACGCCCTTGCCGGAGCGCCGAATCGCCTCCTCGAAGGCCACCGGCGGGAAGGGTAGCGCACCGGAGCCGGCGAGCGCGCCGAAGAGGGCGGCCGAGATGGCCGATCCGTGCCGCTCCGCCAGCGCCGCGAGATCGGCGAGGATGAGGCGCTTCGCCGAGGCCTGTGCCGCCTCGACCACCCGTGCGGGCGAGACGATCCCGCTCCCCATCGCCGCTTTCTCCGAAATCGCGAACACCCGGTGCGAGGAGGCGATCAGCAGGGTGCGGTCCGGCGTCACCAGCCCCCGCGCGATGGCCCGGCCCGCCTCCATCAGCTCGGCGGCGAGCACGATGTCGACGTCGCCCGGCGTCGGCATCAGCGCCATCACCGGCGCCGGGCCGGGCGGCGCCAGCTCGACATAATAGACGGTGGCGCCGGTGCGTTGGGCGACGCCGGGGACGGAGGTCGCCTGCGCCGTCCACCCTTCCGCCTCGGCGAGGTCGACGATCCAGTCGGCGAGCACGCCGCCGCCCTGCCCGCCGAGGGCGTGGATCGAGATGCGGATCGCGCGCCCGCTCACGCCGCCCGCGCCAGCCGCCGCCGCTCCGACCAGCCCTGCAGCCGCGCGATGATCGCGCCGGAGAGGCGGGCGCGGAGGCGGTCCCACTTCGTCGGGTTGTGGACGATGTCGGTGCGGTAGAAGCTGGGACAGAGCACCGCCGCATGCGCCACCTCGCCGCAGACGCCGCAGCCGACGCAGCCCTGGTCGACGCTCGCCACCGGATCGATGCGCAGCGGATCCGGATTGGGCTTGATGGTGAGCGATGGGCAGCCCGAAAGGCGGATGCAGCTGTGATCGCCGGTGCAGACGTCCTCGTCGACCCCGAAGCGGCTGCGCACCCGGCGCTTGCCCGCCTTCACCGCCGCCTCGAAGACCGGCCGCTCCCGTCGCTGCCGGTTCAGCATGCACTCGGATTCGGCGATGATCACCTTCGGGCCCGTCTCGGCCGTGGTCATCGCCTCCTTCAGCGCCGCCTTCATTCGCTTGAGGTCGTAGGTGGTCACGCGCCGCACCCAGTCGACGCCGACCCCGCGCACCGCCCGCTCGATCGGGTGCCGCGTGCTCCGCGCCGGCGCCTCGCCGCGCGACGAAAGCAGGTCCTGGCCCCCGGTCGCGGCCGAATAATTGTTGTCGACGATGACGAGCACGTTGTCGGACTTGTTGAAGACGGCGTTGCCGACGCCGCTCGTCAGCCCGTTATGCCAGAAGCCGCCGTCGCCCATCACGCTGATCGTGCGCTTCGCCGGCGCGTCGGTGTTGAAGGCCGAGGCGCCGGCCCAGCCGAGCCCGTAGCCCATCGTCGTGTTGCCGATGTCGAAGGGCGGCAGGATCGAGAAGAGGTGGCAGCCGATGTCGCACGAGACGTGGATCGGCCCCAGCTCCTTCTGGAGCAGCTTCATCGCGGTGAAGACGGGGCGTTCCGGGCAGCCGGTGCAGAAGCCGGCGGGGCGGGCCGGCACCGCCTCCATCGAAAGCGGCGGCGGCGCGGTTGCCTGCGCGGGGGCGCGGCCGGTCTCCGCCTCCAGGAACGCCTCGATCCCGGCCCTTATCACCGCGCCGGTATATTCGCCCGCCATCGGCAAAGGGCCCTTGCCGGCCACCTTCGTCCGGAGGTCCGCCTTGCGCAAAGCCGCGGCGATCGCCTGCTCGAGAAAGGCGGGCTGGCCCTCCTCCACGACGAGCACCGCGCTTTTGCCCGCGCAGAAGCCGGCGAGCTCGTCCTCGACCAAGGGATAGGTGACGTTGAGGCAGTAGATCGGGATCTCCGAACCGCCGTACGGGTCGGACAGCCCGGCCAGCTCGAGCGCGCGGATCAGGCCGTTATAGAGCCCGCCCTGGACGACGATGCCGACATCGCCGCGCCGGCCTTCGAAAACCTCGTTCAGCCGGTGCGCGCGGACATAGTCGACCGCCGCCGGCCAGCGCCGCCCGATCTTCTCCCGCTCATGCTCGAAGCTGGCAGGAGGAAGCACGATGCGCGCCGTGTCGCGCTCCGGCGCGTTCATCGCGTCGGCGAGGGTGAAGGCGGGGCGGACATTGTCCTTCGCGACGAAGCTGCCGTGCATGTGGCAGGCGCGGATCCTCAGCTCCAGCATCACCGGCGTGTTGGAAGCTTCGGAGAGGGCGAAGCCATGCTCCACCATCTCGACGATCTTCGGCAGGCTCGGGCGCGGGTCGAGCAGCCAGATTTGCGACTTCATCGCGAAGGCGTGGCTGCGCTCCTGCATGATCGAGCTGCCCTCGCCATAATCCTCGCCGACGATGATCAGCGCGCCGCCTTTCACCCCCCCCGAGGCGACGTTGGCGAGCGCGTCGGAGGCGACGTTGGTGCCGACCGTCGATTTCCAGGTGACGGCGCCGCGCAGCGGATAGTTGACGCTCGCCGCCAGCATCGCCGCCGCCGTCGCTTCCGAGGCGGATTGCTCGAAGCGTATGCCGAGTTCGCGCAGCAGCGGATTGGCGTCGGCGAAGACGTCCATCAAATGGCTGATCGGCGCGCCCTGATAGCCGCCGACATAGGCGACGCCCGATTGCAGCAGCGCCTTGGTGACGGCCAATATGCCTTCGCCGCGAAACGTCTCGCCGGCGCCGAGGCGCAGAGTCTCGACCTCCCGCGCGAAGGAGCGCTCAGCCACCGGCCGGCACCAGCGCCAGCACCCGCAGCGGCGATCCGGAGCCGCCCGCGATCTTGAGCGGCGGCGCGATCACCACCGCGCCCTTGGGCGGCAGCCGGTCGAGATTGGTCAGGCACTGGAGGCCGTAGCGGCCCGCGCCGTGGAGGAAATGGTGGGCGGGGTAGGGCGGATCGAACCTGTGGGCCTGCCCCCAGTCGGTGCCGATCGTCTCGACGCCGAAGCCGAGCACGTCGCGGTCGATCAGCAGCTTCACCGCGCTCTCGTCCGGACCCGGCGTGTGGGCGCCGTCCTCGCGCCGGCTGGTATAGGCCTCGCCGCTGCGCTTCGACCAGTCGGTGCGGAACAGGACCCAGGCGCGCGGCTCGATCCGCCCATGCTCCGCCTCCCAGCGCTCGATCGCCGCGGCGGTGAGCAGGAAGTCGGGGTCGGCGGCGGCCTCGGCGGAGAAGTCGAGCACCACCGCCGGGCCGATCAGATCCTTCGGCGGCACGCGGTCGACCGACGGCAGGTCCTTGCCCGTCACCCAGTGGATCGGCGCGTCGAAATGGGTGCCGGTATGCTCGTTCATCGTGAACTCGTTCCAGTACCAGGCGACGCCCCGCTCGTCGTAACGCGACACCTCCCGGCTGGAGAAGCCGGCGCACTGGCCGAACTGCTCGGGCAGGACCAAGGCAGGCGTCTCCGGCGACAGCGGCTGGGTCAGGTCGACGACCTCGATCGCGCCGCCGGAGAGGGCGTCGGCGAAGGCGGTGAGGGGATGGGTCATGGCGCGGCTCCTTGCGGCTGCCCCGCCAGGGCGCGGAGGCGCGCGTACCAGCGGCCCTCCGGGTCGGCGAGGGCGAGATGGGTGTCGAAATGGTCGGCTCCGGCGCGGATGTCGGCGCCGACCGGCAGGCCCTGCGCCTCCAGCGCCTCGACCATCCGGGCGCTCGATCGGGCGACGCGGTCGAGATCCCTGTCGCCCCACATGATGTGGAAGGGGCAGGGGGCGCGGGCGGCGAAGGGGAGGGGGCTCGCCTCCGCGTCCTGGCTGCGCGTTTCGAAGAGGTAGCGGTAGACGCGGCCGGCGTCGCTCTCCAGCGGCACGTCGCCGTAGCGAAGGTCGAAGGAGGCGCTGACCGGCATGCAGGCGGCGAGCGCCGGCCGCTCCCGCACCGCCAGCAGAGCGGCGAGGTGACCGCCGGCGCTGTGCCCGGCGAGGACGATCCGCTCCGGA
>JBKBVA010000090.1:0-9019 GCA_046289665.1 Allosphingosinicella sp. | reverse complement strand
CCGGTGCCGCCGCTGGCGGAGGTCATGCTGCCGGTGCCGGCGCTGCTGCGCCCGGCCTGGCTGCCGGCGCGAGTCTGCTGGCGCTGGCTGCGCCAGGTCGAAAAGTCGCTGTCGAACTGCTGCTGGCGTTCGCGGCAATAGTCTTCATAGTCGCGGTCGAGCTCCGCCATCTGGCGCTCGCGCCAGGTGCGGTAATGGTCGTCCTGGTGGCTGCCGCCGCGGCGGCCGCGATCGTCGTCCATGTCGTTGGCCTGGCCCCAGCTCTGGGGGCCGCCGTAATCGCGGTCGTAGCGGCCGTCGTCGCGCTCGCGCATCCCGCTGCCGCCGTAGCTGCTGCCGTAGCTGCGATTGCTGTCGTAGCGGCCCGAGGCGCCGCGGTAACGGTCGCGATCGCTGTCCCGGCCGCCGCGATCCTGGTTGCTGCGGTAGCGGCCGCGCGCGTGGCGATCCTCATTGTCGTCGTCGTCACCGAACCAGGAGCGTATCTCCTCGCCGGCTTTCTCGAAGAAGCCGCGTCCGTCGTCGTCGCGGCCGCGGCCGTAATCGCGGTCGCGGTCTCCGGTCCAGGAGCCGGCGCGGGAGCCTTCGTCGTTGAAGATCGACTGGCTGCGGTTGCGCGGGCCGTCGCTATATCTGTCGTAATTGCGGTAGATGTCGTCCGCCATGGGGATGTCCTTCCGAGTGTCTCAAGTTTTGGCTGGGGCAAGCGTGAGGCGCCCGTACGGCGCCGTGTCGCGCCCCTGTACCTCACCAATGGACGGGGGCCCGGCGCCGTTCCTCGGCTCGTCGGCTGCGCGCGTTGCTTCGTCGGGAAGGGCGGAAAACCGGGCAATATTGCCGCGTTCCAACCCCCTCGACTTTGCGCGCGCGAGCGGACATTGAGCGGAGCATGACAGACCTTTCCAAACGCCTGCGCCCCGACAAGGGCGAGACCGCCACGCCGCTCCACCTGGTCGACAAGAAGGGCCTGGACGACTGGCTGAAAGCGCAGCCCGACCGGGTGCGGCAGGCGGCGAAGGCGCAGGACTTCAAGGCGGACGGATACCAGCTCGCGATCCTGCCGGGCGAGCGGGCCGAGGACTGGTCGGCGGCGCTCGGCGTGGCCGATGCGGACGATCCGAGCGTCTGGTGCCTCTCGAAGGCCGCCGACCTGCTGCCGGAGGGCACCTACCGCGCCGCCGGCCGCGGCCCGGGGCCGGCGGTGCTCGGCTGGCTGCTCGGCCAGTACCGGTTCGACCGCTACAAGAAGGAGCCCCCGAAGAAGGGCGCCCGCATCCTGCTCACCGACGAGCCGGCTTGGATCGGCGACGCGATCGCCGTCGCCGAGGCGACCTTCCTGGTCCGCGACCTCGTCAACATCCCCGCGGGCGACCTCGGCCCCGCCGAACTCGAGGCGGCGGCGCGCGCGGTCGCCGAGGAATGCGGCGCGAGCGTCGCCGTGACCGCCGGCGCGGCGCTCGAGGAGGGCTATCCGATGGTCGCCGCCGTCGGCCGGGCCGCGACCGAGGCGCGCGCGCCGCGGCTGATCGAGATCGAGCATGGCGACCAGCGCCACCCCCGCCTCGCCATCGTCGGCAAGGGCGTGTGCTTCGACAGCGGCGGGCTCGACATCAAGCCGGCCGCCGGCATGCGGCTGATGAAGAAGGACATGGGCGGGGCCGCGCACGCGCTGGCGCTCGCGCGGCTGATCATGAAGGCGGGCCTGCCGGTGCGCCTCCACCTCCTCATCCCGGCGGTCGAGAATGCCGTGTCCGGCGCGGCCTTCCGCCCCGGAGACGTGCTGAAGAGCCGCAAGGGCCTTACCGTCGAGATCGGCAATACCGACGCGGAAGGGCGGTTGATCCTCGGCGACACGCTGGCAAGGGCGGCGGAGAACGCGCCGGAGCTGATCCTCGATTTCGCCACGCTCACCGGCGCGGCGCGGGTGGCGCTGGGGCCGGACCTCCCCGCCCTCTTCGCCAATGACGATGCGCTCGCCGAGTCGCTGCTCGCCTGCGGCACCGCCGTCTCCGACCCGGTGTGGCGGATGCCGCTGTGGAAGCATTATGGCGAGATGCTCGCTTCCGACATCGCCGACATCGGCAATGCCGCCGACGGTCCCATGGCCGGTGCGGTGACGGCGGCGCTGTTCCTGCAGAAATTCGTGCCGGAGAAAACGCCCTGGGCACATTTCGACACCTTCGCGTGGCGGCCGTCCGCCAAGCCCGGGCGCCCGAAGGGCGGCGACGCGATGGGGCTGCGGGCGGCGTGGCAGATGCTGTCGGAGCGATACCGCGACTAGCATGGACCGAGCCGCTTTTGCGCCGAATTCTCAATAGGTAGCGAAACGAAAACGGGTTTGACTGGTTGTAAGACCGAAACGGAAGTCGCTCCGGATCGGGAGAAGACCAGTGTCAGAGCGCGCTCTCAGGAGCTGGATGCAAACATTGATCGGCTATGTCCGGTCGGGTCAGCCGGACCTCACCAACCGGCAGATGGCGCTGCTCCTGCTCGTCTACCTCACGCCCGGGCCCCACACCGTCCGCGGCCTCGCCCACATGCTGGGCGTATCGAAACCGGTGATCACGCGCGCCTTGAATACGCTGGGCACGCTCGGCTATCTGCGGCGTGTCCGCGACGAGACGGACCGCCGCAACGTGTTCGTTGCGAAAACCAGCATAGGGCAGGAGTTCCTTGAGCGCTTCGAACGCAATATCGAGCAGCAGGACGGTTCCGGCCGCCGCGGAAACAAGGAACGCGGCATCCTCCTCCAGCACTGAGCGGATCTCGCTCGACGGGCCGTCGGTGACGCTCGATCCGCGAATCCACGCCTGGCGCAACGACATCGCCGACGTCGCGCTCGCCGGCCGCCTCTTCGCCCCCCATTATGCCAAGCCGCTGATCCGCGCCTGCGGGATGATCCCGACTCTGGTGCGCGAGGAACCCTCCGACACCGCCGCCGCCGTCTCCGAGCTGCTGCCGGGCGAGCGCTTCGCCGTGCTCGACATCACCGCCGGCTGGGCCTGGGGCTATTGCTGCCTCGACCACCGCGTCGGCTATATCGAGGCGATCGAGCTGACCGAGCCGCTCGAGCCGACCCACATCGTCGTCGAGGCGGCCGCGCCGATCCAGAGCTGCGGCGATCCGCTCTCGCCGCCGCTCGCCTATCTGCCGATGGGCGCGCGCATCCACGGCGAGCGGCGCGGCGCGATGGTGCAGATCGAGGGCGGCTGCGTCCCGCTCGCCTATCTGCGGCCGGTGGGGGAGCCGGACGAGGATCCGGTGACGGTGGCCCAGCGGCTGCTCGGAACACCCTATCTGCGCGGCGGCCGGACCAGCCACGGCATCGACTGTTCGGGACTCGTCCAGCTCGCGCTCCAGCTCTGCGGCATCGACGCGCCGCGCGACACCGAGCATCAGCGCAGGCTGGGGCAAGAACTGCCGGAGGGCGCGCCGCTGAAGCGCGGCAACCTGCTGTTCTGCGGCGAGCATGTCGGCCTGATGGTCGACGACCGGATGGCGATCCAGGTCAGCTGGGAGGCGAAGAAGGTGGCGGTGGAGCCTTTCCACTGCGCCCGGCCCGCCGAGGGCGCGGATGCGCTGGAGTGCCGCCGCCTGGGCTGAGGCTTGCATTTCGCAGGCGTAACGAGCAGCCTGCCCTTCCTTCACGGGGAGGAGTTTCGCAATGGCTACGATCGCACCGTCCGCCGCGCCGGCCTGGTTCCGCGCCGCCGCCTGGCTCGCCATCCTCTGGAACGCCTTCGGCGTCGCCATGTATTTGAGCGCCGTCGGCCTGTTCGGAGATCCGACCGCCGGCCTCGACGAGGCGCAGCGCGCCGCCGCCGAGGCGATTCCCGCCTGGATCATGGGCGCCTTCGCGATCGGTGCCTTCGGCGGCCTGATCGGCAGCATCGGCCTCGCCATGCGCCGCCGCTGGGCATGGCCGGCGCTTCTGGTGTCGATGCTCGCCTTGCTGGCGATGGAGGGCTGGATCCTGTTCCTCAGCGGACAGGCCGAGGCGCACGGCGTCGCCATCCCGGTCGCCGTCGCCGCGGTGGCGGTGCTCCTCGCCTGGCTCGCGCACCACGCCCGGGCGCGGGGGTGGCTCCGCTAGGCCCTACATCTCGCCGCGGGCGCGGCGGATGGCGTACCATTTCTGGACGTTGGCATTGTGCTCGGCCAGCGTGTTGGCGAAGATGTGCCCGCCGGTGCCGTCGGCGACGAAGTAGAGCGCCTCGGTCTGCGCCGGGTTCAGCACCGCCGCGATCGATTCCCGGCCCGGATTGGCGATCGGCCCGGCAGGGAGGCCGGCCATCGCATAGGTGTTGTAGCCGTTATTCGCCTGCAGCTCTGAGCGCAGGATGCGGCGGCCGAGCGGGCGGCCTTTGGTGATCGGGTAGATGACGGTCGGGTCGGCATCGAGCTTCATGCCGATGCGGAGGCGATTGGAATAGACGCCGGCGATCATCGGGCGCTCGGACGCCTTGCCGGTCTCCTTCTCCACCACCGAGGCGAGGATGACGGCTTCCTGCGGCGTCTTCACCACGGTGCGCGCGCTGCGCTTCGGCCACAGCTCGGCGAGCGTCTTGTCCATCGCCGCCTGCATCCGCTTCAGCACCGCCTCCCGGCTCTCTCCGCGCTGGTAGCTGTAGCTGTCGGGGAGCACCGAGCCTTCCTCCGGCACCGGCACATCGCCGGTCAGCGTCGGCGCCTGCATCAGCCGCTCGTGGACCAGCACCGAGGGCGTGCCCTCGGGGATGGTGACCATGCGCTGCAGCGTCTTGCCGGCCTGGAGGAGCGACAGGATTTCGGAATGGCTGGCGCGGGCGGGGATTTCATATTCGCCGGCCTTGATCGTCTCGCCGCCGCCGAAGATCTTCGCCTGGAACAGGAAGCGCTCGGCGGACGCGATCGCGCCGGCCTCTTCCAGCGTCTCGGCGGCCTTCACCATGCTCGACCCCGGCGCGATCAGCACCGTCACCGGCTTGTCGGCCGGCCCGGCCCCGCTCCAGCCCTGGATGAACCAGAAAGCGGCGCCGATGAGGACGAGCACGACGAGGCCGAGCCCGAGCAGCTTCTTCATGGGGAGCTCAGAGCGCCCGCATGACGAGGCTGGCGTTGGTGCCGCCGAAGCCGAAGCTGTTGTTCAGCACCGCCTTCACCTGCCGCTCCTTGGCAACGTGGGGGACGAGATCGACGCCCGCCGTGCCTTCGCTCGGATTGTCGAGATTGAGCGTCGGCGGCACGATCTGGTCGCGGATGGCGAGGATGCAGAAGATCGCCTCCACCGCGCCGGCGCCGCCGAGCAGGTGGCCGATGGCCGACTTGGTCGAGCTCATCGACAGCCCGCCGACATGGTTGCCGAACAGCTTCCGGACCGCGCCCAGCTCGAGCTCGTCGCCGAGGGGGGTCGAGGTGCCGTGGGCGTTGATATAGTCGATGTCGGCGAGATCGAGGCCGGAGCGCTTCATCGCCACTTCCATCGCCCGGTAGCCGCCCGCGCCTTCCGGATGGGGCGCGGTGACGTGATAGGCGTCGCCCGACATGCCGTAGCCGACGACTTCGGCGTAGATCTTGGCACCGCGCTTCTTCGCCCGCTCATATTCCTCGAGGATGACGACGCCCGCACCTTCGCCCATGACGAAGCCGTCGCGGTCGACGTCGTAGGGGCGGCTGGCCTTTTCCGGCGCGTCGTTGCGGGTGGAGAGGGCGCGCGCCTGGGCGAAGCCGGCGATGCCGAGCGGGCAGAGCGCGCTCTCCGCGCCGCCCGCGACCATCACGTCGGCATCGTCCATCACGATCATCCGCGCGGCGTCGCCGATCGAATGGGCGCCGGTCGAGCAGGCGGTGACGACGGCGTGGTTCGGGCCCATTAGGCCGTATTTGATCGAGACCTGGCCCGAGATGAGGTTGATGAGGCGGCCGTGCACGAAGTGCGGCGAGACGCGGCGGGGACCCTTTTCGTGGAGGACCAGCGACTCCTTCTCGATGCCCGGCAGGCCGCCGATGCCCGAGCCGATCGAGACGCCGACCCGGTAGCGCTCTTCCTCGCTCATCTCGGTGAGGCCGGCATCCTCGAGCGCCTGGCCGGCCGCATCGAGGCCGTAGACGATGAACGGATCGACCTGGCGCTGGATCTTGTGATCGACGCGCCTGTCGGGATCGAAGCCGAATTCATGGTCCTTCGGCTTCACCTCGCAGGCGATCTGGCAGGCATAATCGGTGGGATCGAAGCGGGTGATCCGGGTCGCGCCGCTCTTCGACGCGAGGATGTTCCGCCAGCTCGTCTCGACGTCGCCGCCGAGCGGCGACACCATTCCCAGACCCGTCACAACTACGCGGCGCATTGCAGACTCCCTGAAGGCGATAAGACGAACGGCTCCCCGGCCGTGGACGGGGAGCCGTGCATGTGTAGCGGCTCGGTCACCGCCGGCCGACGAGACTCGCGGGCCTCAGCCCTTGTTGGCCTCGATATAGTCGATCGCATCCTTGACGGTGCTGATCTTCTCGGCGGCGTCGTCCGGGATCTCGACCCCGAATTCCTCCTCGAAGGCCATGACCAGCTCGACGATGTCGAGGCTGTCGGCGCCGAGATCGTCGATGAAGCTCGCTTCCTCGGTGACCTTCTCCGCCTCGACGCCGAGATGCTCGACGACAATCTTCTTCACGCGATCCGCGGTCTCGCTCATAGTGTACCTTTCCCTAGGCTTTGTTTGCACCTGCCCTAGCCGCTCCAAAGCGGGGCTGGCAAGGGTCGTAACGTAATCCGGCTCGCCGGTTTCAGAGCATCGCCATGCCGCCGTTGACGTGCAGCGTCTGGCCGGTGACGTAGCCCGCCTCGCGGCTGGCGAGATAAACCGCCGCGGCCGCCACGTCGTTCCCTTCGCCCAGCCGCCCCGCCGGTATGCGGCCGGTGAGCGCTTCCTTCTGCGAGTCGGGCAGCGCATCGGTCATCGCCGACTGGATGAATCCGGGCGCGATGCAATTGACCGTGATGCCGCGGCTGGCGACTTCCTGGGCGAGCGCCTTGGACATGCCGACCAGGCCCGCCTTCGAGGCGGCGTAATTGGCCTGGCCGGGATTGCCGGTGGCGCCGACGACCGAGGTGATCGAGATGATCCGGCCGTGGCGGGCGCGCATCATCGGCTTCAGCGACGCGCGGGCGAGGCGGAAGGCGGCCTCGAGGTTGATGCGGATCACGTCCGACCATTCCTCGTCCTTCATCCGCATGGCGAGGTTGTCGCGGGTGACGCCGGCATTGTTGACGAGGATGTCGATCTTGCCCAGCGCCTCCACCGCCTGCGGCACGAGGGCGTCGACCGCGGCCGCATCGGAGAGGTTGCAGGCCAGCGCGACATGGTCGCCGCCGAGCTCGGCGCGAAACGCCTCCAGCTTCTCCGCATTGGAGCCGGACACCGCAAGCCGCGCCCCCTGCCCCGCCAGCGCACGGGCAATGGCGGACCCGATACCGCCGGACGCGCCGGTCACGAGGGCAGTCATTCCAGACAAGTCGAACATATTCTTCCTCCGTCATCCCGGCGAAGGCCGGGATCTCAGCGAGACACGGCACTTCACCACGAGACCCCGGCCTTCGCCGGGGTGACGCAATCGCGTCAGATCTCCTTCACGAGCGCGTCGATGTCGTCCATCGTGACGACGCTGGTCACCTTCGCGTCGGGGGCGATGCGTTTGACCATGGGGCCGAGCACCTTGCCGCCGAACTCGACGAAATGGTCGACGCCGGCCTGCGCCATCGCCGCCACGCTCTCGCGCCAGCGGACCATCCCGGTGACCTGCTCGACGAGGAGGCGGCGGATCTCGGCGGCGTCCTCGACCGGGGCGGCGGTGACGTTGGCGTAGAGGGGAACGGCGGGATCGGCGATGGCGGCGTCGGCGAGGGCCTGCTCCATCGCGCGGGCGGCCGGCTCCATCAAGGGCGAGTGGAAAGGCGCCGAGACGGGGAGCAGGATGGCGCGCTTGGCGCCCTTCTCCCTGGCGATCTCCAGCGCGCGCTCGACCGCGCCCTTGTGGCCGGAGATCACCACCTGGCTCGGATCATTGTCATTGGCGACGGTGCAGACCTCGCCCTGCGCGGCGGCCTCGGCGACGGCCCGGGCGACCTCGACGCTGGCGCTGAGCAGGGCCGCCATCGCCCCCTGCCCCACCGGCACCGCCTGCTGCATCGCCTGCCCGCGCAGCCTGAGCAGCCGGGCGGCGGTGCGCACGTCGAACGAGCCGGCGGCGGCCAGCGCGCTATATTCGCCGAGGCTGTGGCCGGCGACGCAACCGGCCTTGTCGATGGGGATGCCGGCGGTGCGGAAGGTCGCCAGCGCATTGGCCATGATCGCCGGCTGGGCGTTTTCGGTGAGGGTGAGCGCGTCGGCCGGGCCTTCGCACATCAGCCGGAACAGATTCTGCCCCAGCGCCTCGTCCACTTCCTCGAACAGCTCGCGCGCCGCGCGGCTGGCGCCGGCGAGCGCCTGGCCCATGCCGACCGACTGGCTGCCCTGCCCCGGAAATATGAACGCGCGCATGACCTCTCCTTCCCTGTTGGGCGGGCTGCTAGGCCAGCACGGGGGCGAAGTGCAAGCCGGGGTTGCTTTTTCCCGGCCATTGAGCCACATGCGCCGGCATCGGGGCGGAGGCTCAGGCTTTCCGGCCCCGATTCACTTTGAGACGACAGCCGGAGGGGCGTTTCGCATTGGGCGGGCGTCAGCGATCGGCCAAAAGAAAAGGACGTGAACATGCCGCTCTACGAGCATGTTTTTCTCGCGCGTCAGGACCTGGCCCAGGCCCAGGTCGATGCGCTGGCGGAAACCGCCACCAATATCATCGAAGGTAACGGCGGCAAGGTCGTCAAGACCGAGACGTGGGGTCTTCGCAACCTCGCCTACCGGATCGCCAAGAACCGCAAGGCTCATTACGTCGCCCTCGACTTCGAGGCGCCGGCCCCGGTCATCGCCGAGCTGGAGCGCCAGACCCAAATCAACGAAGACGTCATCCGCTACATGACGATCCGCGTCGACGCCCACGAGCAGGG
>JBKBVA010000008.1:0-24097 GCA_046289665.1 Allosphingosinicella sp. | reverse complement strand
GGTGATGCGCGGCTCCGTCACCGTGCCGGCGATCTTGAGGTCCGCGCTCCATTCGCTGTTGATCCCGAGGTCGGTCACCGTGAGGCGTTCCGGAGCGGTGACGTCGAGGTCGAGCCGCCAGGGCGTCAGCCGCCTCGGCACCGGCCGCTCGCCGGGGGGCAGGTTCACTTCGCGCACCGCGAGGCGCGGCACCTGCGCGGCCGCGGTGACGCTGCCGAGCCGGAAGCTTCCGGAGACGAGGCGGAGGTTGCCGGAGATGCTCCCCTCCCGCCCGTCCGAGCGTATGGCGAGCGGCCCGGTGACCTGCGCCTTGATGTCGTCCCGGTCGAGCAGCTGCGCGGCGGTGGCGTCGAGCTGCAGGTCGATGCCGAAGCCGCGCGGCCCGGCGAGGTCGAAGGCGCCGCGGCCGCTGACAGCGCCGCCGCGCTTGGTCGAGCCCGCGAAGCTGTCGAGCACGAGGCGCGAGCCGTCGAAGCGGCCGGCGGCGCGGACATTCTCGATCACCATGCCGGTCACCGCGCTCTCGACCCGCGCCCGCTCGGTGCGGACCGAGCCGCGTATCTGCGGGTTGGCGAGCGTGCCGCGCGCATCGGCGCCGACCGCGACCGGGCCGCTGACGTCGAGCAGTTCGACGCCGGTGAGGCGCCACAAAGTGTCGGCCGCGCCGTTGTAGCGGATCTGGGCGAAGAGCGGCGCGGCGGCGAGGCGATCGGCGATGTTGCCGCTGGTGCCGATCGGGGCGAGCCGGGCCTGGGCGCGGCCGATCGTCCGCCCCTCGCTCACCGCCACCGCGCGGATACCGGCGTTGCGCCCCTCCAGCCGCGCGGCGAGGCCGATGTCGACCGGGCGCGAGGACAGGACGAGGCCGGAGCGGGTGAGGCCGCGCACCCGCAGGTTCGCCGTGCCGCTCGGCTCCCCGCCGGCGGCGAAGCGGTAGCGCAAGGTGCCCGAGGCGCTGCCGCCGAGGCCGAGTTCGGGCCAGCCGATGTCGAGGACGGAGAGCGGCATCGCCTCCATCCTGGCGTCGAGCTCGGTGCTCGCCCCGCCGAACAGGCCGGAGAAACTGGCGCTGCCGCCGGCGAAGCCGAGCTGCGCCGAATGAACCCGCCAGCCGTCCCCTTCGCGGCTGATCACCGCCGGCTGGGTGAGCTCGATGGCGCGGCGATCGAGCGTGCCGCGGCCGGTGAGGCGGATGCGGTCGGGGCGGACCTCGGCGACGGTGTCGAAGGCGAAGTTGCGGCCCCGCGTGCCGGCGATCCGCGCCTCGATCCGGCCGGAGCCGCCGCGCAGCTCGCCGCCGGCGTCGAGCCGGGCGATGGAGAGCGCGCCCCGGCTGAGGCCGCGGGCGGCGAGCGTGCCCCTCAGCGACGTGCCGGCGGGATCGAGCAGGGCGACGCCGTCGAGCCGGCCGCTGCGGATGACGATCGGCGGCGGGCCGGCGAAGCGGGCATTGTCGGCGGTGAGATCGATGCGGATGCGCTGGATGTCGTTCCAGGGATCGAAGACCAGGCGGCCGTTGAGCCCGCCGCCCGCGACGTTGAGCTGCCCGGTGAAGCCGCCGGGATCGGAGCGGAGCGCCCCGCTCGCGGTCGTGTTCGACACGTCGAGCGCAGCGAAGCGGATCACCGCCGGCTGGCCGCGCGGGATGAGGATGTCGCCCCGCCCGGCGAAGGGCCCGAGGTGCGAGCCGCCCGTCGCCCGCCAGGAGAAGCCGGTGACGGTCGGATCGAGGTTGAGGGTCACGTCGCTGAGGCCGAGGGCCTGGTTCGGGCTCGGCAGCCGGATCGTCATCCTCGGCCGGTCGATGCGCCCGTCGAGCGCGAGCGCGAAATCGCCGTAGGTCGCCTGCCGGCCGCGCCCCTCGAAGACGAAGGTGCCGTCGCGGCGGCGATAGCCGTTGCCGGCAATGTTGATGTCCGGCGCGCGGATGCGCAGGTTGCGGAAGTGGAGGACGAAATCCGGGCCGCGCACCAGGTCCGCCTCCAGATACGGCAGGCCGCCCGCGAGCCCGGCGAGGAAGCGGTTGTCGAAGCGCCGCACCCAGGCGCGTGCCTTGCCGGTGACCATCGTCCCCTTGCGGTTCGGCCCGGGCACCACCTTCAGCTCGGAGAGCACGTCGACGATGCCGAGGCCGGGGATGAGGTAGCGGGTGACGCCGCCCGAAACGACCACGTCGAAGCGGCCGGTGACGAGATCGACGAACAGGCTGAGCGTGCCCTTCAATTTGTCGGAGGTGAGCGTGAGCCCCTCCCCGGTCAGCTCGCGCGCCGTGACCTTGAGGTTTCCGGCGACGCGCAGATTGCCGAGGATGCCGCCGGCGACGTCGCCGACGCCGGTGACCCGGCGGGCGGTGAGCACGATCGGCACGGTGACCGGCGCGGCGGACAGCCGCCCCCGCCCCTCGGCGCGCAGATCCTCGAAGCCGGTGCTGTCGAAGGCGGCGCGCGGGGCGGTGAGGCGGTAGGCGAAATTCGCGCGGTCGAAGGCGCCGTCGAGCAGAAGGGTCAGCCGCACCTGCTGCCCCGTCATGTTCGGGAACATGGCGCGCGTGTCGAGCAATTCGGCGCCGAGCCGGACGCTCCGGAAGCGGCTGCGGCCGAGATCGACGCCGCCGGCCGCTTCCACCCGTAGCGCCTGCGAGCGGAGCGACAGCCGCCCGTCCAGCACCCGGTCCTCGAGCGTGCCGGAGCCGCGCACCATCACCACCGGCGCGGTCAGCCGCGCGCGCTTGCCGGTCCAGAACTGGGCCGGCGCGATGCGGCCGTTCAGCGTGTAGCGGCCCTGCTCGGCCCGGAGCGCGAGATCGGCGGTGCGGCGGCCGGAGAGGGCGAGGGTGGCGCGGCCGTTCCACTGCGCCCAGCTGCCGTCGCCCTCGACGACGAGGTCGATCGGGCGCTTCGTGCCGAGCAGGGCGCCGGCGACGCCGTTGGCCGGAGCCTTCAGTCTAACGTCCAGATCGAAGCGGTCTCTGTCCGGCTCCGCGTCGAGGAGGAGGGCGAGCGTGTCGCCGCCGTCCTCGACCTCCGCCTCCGCGCGGACGAGGGCGCGGCCGGCGCGCACGTCCGCCTCGCCTTCCAGCCGCGCCACCCGCGCCTCGCCGGTCACCGCCTCGCCGATGCGCAGCTGCTCGACGACCAGCCTGCCGATGTGGATGTCGAAGCCGGGCAGCACCGGCACCGGCTCCTCGGAGGGACGGAGCCGCGGCAGGCGGTGGAGGACGGCGAGGTCGCTGTGCAGATCGTGGACGATCAGGCGGTTGGTGATCCAGCCGAGCGGCTGCCAGTCCATCTCGATCAAAGGCGATTCGGCGAACAGGCCTTCCGGATCGTAGAGCCGCACGTCGCGCAGCCTGGTCTCGCCCCAGATCGACCCTTCGATCCGGCCGATGCGGATCTGGAGGCCCGATTTCGGCGCCATCGCCGCGATCCGGTCGGCGAGGAAGCGGTGGCCGGGCGCGGTGTCGAGCAGCACCGCCGCGGCGGCGAGGAGGACGAGAAGGGCGACGAGCAGGCCCACCGCCCATTTGGCGAGGCCCGACAGCCAGCGCCCGCGCCTCCGCCTGGGCGGCGGCGGCGGAGGCGGCGGCGCGGCCTCCTCCGCGGCGGGGGCCTCGTCGGCCATCAGAAAGCCTGGCCGAGCGACACGTAGACGGCGACCCTGGCGTCGCCCGGGCGCGGGGTGAGCGGCGTGCCGAGATCGACGCGGATCGGGCCGAAGCGCGTGTGGTAGCGCACGCCGATGCCGGCGCCGACGCGCAGATCCTCGAAGCGCGGCAGCGGCGAGGTCGAGATGTTGCCGGCGTCGATGAACGGGACGATTCCCCAGTCCCGCCAGCGCACCCGCGCCTCGACCGACAGCTCGGTGAGGCTCCTCCCGCCGATCGGATCGTCGAACACCGGATCGCGCGGGCCGAGCCGCTGGAAGCCGTAGCCGCGCACCGATCCGCCGCCGCCGGCATAGAAGCGGCGCGACGGCGCGATGAGGTCGCGGCTGGCGCCGAGGATGGTGCCGAGCCGGGTCCGCGCCGCCAGCGTCACCGTGTCGGTCACCGGCTGGTACCAGCTGGCGTCGATCTGGGCGCGGGCATAGCCGAAGCCGCCGGCCTGGAACGAGGCCTCGGGCGAGAAGCGGCCGGCGAGGCGGAAGCCGTCGGTCGGGTCGAGCAGGTCGTTCGAGCCGTCGTAGGAGAGCATGGCGGGCAAGGCGCCGATGAAGAAGGTGCGCCGCCGCGTCGTCCCGCTCTCGATGTCGACGTCGCGCTCGTCGGTGGCGATCAGCTCGCTGCCGACCGACCAGGTCCAGCGCTTCTGCCAGATGAGGTTGGTCTGGCGCTCGATGCCGCCGGCGAGGAAGAAGGTGCGCGCGTCATAGGCGGCGCGGTCGATGTGGCTGGCGGCGACCTGCGCGGTCAGCACCTGGTCGCGGCGGCGGAAATTGTTGCGGCGAAGCGTGGCGCCGAGCAATTGCTCGCGCGTGCCGGCGACGCCGCGGAAGGTGACGGCGCCTTCGGGCGGCAGCAGGTTGCGGTGCTGCCAGCTCGCCTCGACGCGTATCCCCTCGCCCGATCCGTAGCCGGCCTGGCCGGCGATCGTGCGCATCGGCGCCGGTTCGAGGCCGACGGCGAGGTCGACGCTCTCCGGATCCGCCGCCGGGACCGGGCGGATCGTCACCGCCGAGACCAGCCCCGTCGCCACCAGCGCCCGGCGCAGATCGTCGACGAGCGGCGCGGCATAGGGCTCGCCCGGCTCCCAGCGGGCGATGGTCTGGATGTGCCCCGGCCCGAACAGCCGCTTGCCCTCGACCCGGATCTGCCCGAAGCGGCGCGCGCCGTTCGGGGTCACCGGCAGGATCAGGGTGGCGGTGCGCGCCTGGTGGTCGATCGCGACGTCCATCGTGCCGATATCGGCAAAGGCATAGCCGCGCTTGCCGAGCTCGACGCGCAGCGCCGCCTCGCCCGCCGTCACCCGCGCCGCGTCGACCGGCTCGCCGGCCTGCATGCCGAACGCCTCGCGCAGCGCCGCGGCGTCGGCGGCGTCCTCGATGCCGGGCAGGCGGACCTCGGCGAAGCGGTAGAGCGGCCCGGCTTCCGCCTCCAGCACCACCTGCACCGCGCCGCTGGCCGCCGCCGCGGCCTCGACCCGGGTGGTGACGAGCGCGTCGTAATAGCCCTGCGCCCGCAGCAATTCGCCGAGCAATTCGGCGTCCTCGCGCGCGCGCCGGTCGATCTGGGCGGCGTTGGCCGGGTCGTCGCGGTTGGCGGCGAGGGTGGAGAGTTCGTCGAATTGCGGGCGCAAGGCCGCCTCGGTCTCCGCCTCCAGCCCGACGATCTCGACCGTGTAGGCGCGCTCGGTGGCGGCTTCGGCGATGGCGGTGTCGGGGGCGTCGGGAATGGCGTCGTCGGTCGCCGCGTCCATCTCCGGCCAGTCGACGCCGATGTCGGGCATCGGATCGAGCGGCGCCGACGGATCGAGCGGAGCGTCCAGCTCCCCATACGGATCGGCCTGCTGCGCGATCGCGGCATGTGGGGACAGGAAAGCGGCGGCGACCAGCGCAGCCGCCAGCCCCCGCCCCGCAACAGCTTGGTACATCGTGCGAATCTAGCCGCCCGGCGGGGGCGCGGCTAGTTGAATCGTTGCGGGGCCGAGGTCCGTGCTAGTGCACCGTTCCGGTGACGTCCCGGCCGCGCAGCACGTCGATCAGCCGCTCCACCTGCCGCCAGCGGCAGAAGTGGATGAAATTGCCGAGATCGCGGCTGCGCCGGGCGCGCTCGGCCGCTTCCGATCCGGCATGATCGCCGAACGCGTCGATGAGCTCCGCCGCGTCGGAAAAGGCCGCGCGGTCGGCGAGATGAACCTGCTGCTGCAATCGACCCCCCGGCCTTCATCTTGTGGTGAGGCTCCTATCTAGCCGGGCCGGGTTGCCAAATTGGCCAGTCTTCACGGTTAGCGCGCGTTCACCATCTCCGCCGCGCGCCGCCCCGAAGCGCCTAGCCACGGACGCGCGCCTCTGCCACTGCGCGTCGCCGGGGAGACGCGGCCGATGCACGAAAATTATCGCTTCGAATTCATCCGGCCGCACGATCCGGCCGAGCTGGCGGAGATCTCCGCGCTCCTGCGCGCCATATTCCCCAAGGCGCGGCACCTGACGCCGCGCTACCTCGCCTGGCAATATGCGGCCAATCCCGACGGCGAGGCGGTGGGCTGCAACGCCTGGGCCGGCGATAGGCTGGTCGGGCATCTCGGCGCCATCGCGCTCGCCGCCCGGGTCGAGGGCGAGGCGCAGAGCGGCGCGCTGCTGCTGAACTCCGCCGTCGATGCGGGCCACCGCCGCCGCGGCCTGCAGAGCGCGCTTTCGAAGCGGATGTTCGAGGTGATGGTGGCGCGGGGCTATCGCTTCTGCATCAGCACCGGCAACCGCTTCAGCATCATGCCCCTCCTTTCCAAGTCCTTCCGGATGTTGCGCCCGCTCGAGGCGCGGATCGGCTTCGGCACGCCCGGCGTCGCGCCGCACGCGGTCCGGCCGAGCTTCGAGCGTGTGTGGAGCGACGAGGCGATGCGCTGGCGGCTCGCCAACCCCGAAGCGTGCTATGCGACCCGCGCGAGCAGGGACGATCTCCTCATCCTCGCCGACAGCCGCGTGTCGGGCATCGCCGCCACCCTCTATTCCGGCCCCAATGCGTGGGGCGTGGCGAGCGGCGGCGAGGTGCCCGATCGGCTGCGCCTGTGGATCGGCGCGGACCCCAACGTCCGCTGGAGCCGCTCCGCCTTCCTGCCCATCCCGCTGGCGCTGCGCCCCGCCCCGCTCCACCTCGTCTATCGCGACCTGACCGGCGGCGGCTTCGCGCCCGACCCGGAGCGCCTGCTGTTCCGCGCGCTCGATTTCGACGCCTATTGAGCGCGACGCCGGGGCTGGTCGGCGGGCGCGCGCGCTGCCATAGGCGCGGCATGGACAGGCGCGGACGCTACAGCCAGGCGGGGGGCTTCATCATCGCCGCCAGCATCATCGCCGGCACGGTGGCCGGGGTGATCGTCAACCAGTCGAGCATCGGCGTGCTCGCCGGGGTCGGGGCGGGCGTGCTGCTCGCCCTCCTGTTCTGGCTCTACGAACGCAAGCGCTGACGCCGCAGGCTCAGCGCAGCGCGCGGCCCACCCAGACGACGCGGCCGACGATGGCGAGCGCGGCGGGATCGCAGTCCGGCCAGGAGGGGTAGGCAGGATTGTCGCTGCGCACCGCCACCGCCTTCGGCCCCCGCGCGATGCGCTTGACGACGAGAGCGTCCTCCATCCGCAGCACGTAGATGCCGTCGCGCAGCCGCCCGGCCGCGTCGCCCTGGTCGACGAGGATCTCGTCGCCGGCCGACAGGGTGGGCGCCATCGAATCGCCCTCGACCCGGATCAGCGACAGGCGGGCGGGATCCGAGACGCCGAGCCGGCGCAGCCATAAGGGATCGAAGCCGAGCCGCCCGAGCCGCGCTTCGCCGCCGTCCAGCGCGCCCGCCCCCGCCGAGGCGCCGACGTCGAGGCGCGGCACGGCGACCAGGCCGCCGCCTCCGGCCGGCGCCGGACGGTCCGGCGCGCCCAGCACGCTCTCATCGACCCCGAAATAGCGGGCCAGCAGGCGCCGGTCCTCCTCGGCGAGGCGGCGGGGCGTGCCGCGGCGGATATATTGCTGGATATAGGCCGGGTTGCGGCCGATCAGGCGCGAGAGGCTGGAGAAATCCTCGCCCCTCTCCTCGATCAGGCGCCCGAGCGCCGCGCGCGCATCCTCGTCCATTTCGGCGCAATAGCAATAGGATTTTTCCTAGACAAGTAGGAAATTGCCTTTCATGCAGAACAGATCAGGAACACTGATTCGCAACGAGGAGACAGCCGATGCACCTGCTTCGCCGCATCGAGAGACATTTGCGCCGCCGGGGGATGGCGCCCTCCACCTTCGGCCGGAAGGCGACGGGCGATCCGCGGCTGGTGCGCGACCTGCGCCGCGGGCGCGAGGCGGGGCCGGACCTCGCCGCGCGCCTCCACGCCTGGATGGATGCCGAGGAAGCCCGCGCGGGAGCGAAGAAATGCAGCCGGCGGTGAGCGACGCGACCGGCGCCCTGCTCGCCGCGATCCGGCGCCGCGCCGGCGACGCGGCGCGGTTCGTGATGGAGGAGATACGCAGCCGCCGCTGGGCCAGCGTCACCTTCCGCGGCGCGCGTCACGAGTTCGCCTTCCGGCTCGAGGGCGCGGCAAGCGGCGACGCGGCCGAGCGCTTCCTCGCCGGACTGGAGGCGGCCGACTTCACCCTCCCCGGCCACATCCTCGCCGACATCGCCCTCGTCGCGCAGGAGCGGCGGCCGGGAAGCGTGCTGATCCGGCTGGAGGCGCTGACGGTGGAGGAGCATTGATGTGCGGGTGCTGCACGCGCCGACACTGAGGCCTTGCCCGTCGTCCCGGCCCTTCGACGCCGCCTGCGGCGGCGCTCAGGATAAACTTCGGCAAAGCCGAAGCCCGGGACCTCGGCTCGGAGGAGGCACTGCGTCTTTCACCCCACGAGATCCCGGCCTTCGCCGGGATGACGCGCATTGAAACGGTGTTGAAGAGTCGCGCTTCAGCGGCTTCCGGTGAGCTTTTCGAGGTCCTGGATGGCGCTGCGCAGGCGGTGGCGGGCCGGCGCTTCGGGCTCGGCGGGAGGCGCGGCTTCCGGCTCGGGCGCGGCGGCGGCGGCGGGCGCGGGAGGCGGCGGTGCGGCCTCTTCGGACGAAGGCGGCGGCAGTGCCGGCTCGCGGCGCGGGCGCATCGGCCGCACCGCATCGGCTTCGCGGCGGCCGATGCCGCTTTCGAGGCGGCGCATCAGCTTCGACAGGCTCTCGCCCTCGTCGTCGCCTTCGGGCGCGGCGGACTGCGCCTCGCCCTCCTCCTCGTCGGGTTCGCTCGGCTGCGCGGACTGTTCCGGCTGCTGCTGTTCGGGCTCCGGCATCCGGGCGGTCGGCTTGGCGCGGAGCAGCGGCACCGGTTCGGTCAGCTCGAGCGGCTCGGGTCCGGCTTCGGCGGGTTCGGCCGGCTCCGGTTCGTCGGGCTGGCGGACGGCGAGGAATTCGGGAATCTCGGCCGCGGCCGGCTCGAGCGCCGGGGGAGCTTCCGCCGCCTCGGCCGCTTGGGGCCCGGCGTCAGCCGCTTCCGCCGGCTCGGGCTCGCCGAGCTCGCGGCCGGCGAGGATCGGGCGGCGCGCGGGCGCGTCCGGGTGGACGTCGGCGCGGCGCAGCCGCAGCACTTCGGGCACCGGCTGCGCGGTCCCCCGGCGGCGGGCGTCGATCCGGTCGACCAGCTGCATCAGCGCGAACGCGCCGGCAAAGGCGATCGCGGCGGCGCCGGCCATGAAGGCGAGACGGATCTTGTTGCCGAGCGGCGGATCGAGCGCCGGGACGATGTCGTTGAGGCGCAGCGCCGAGATCAGCTGGAACAGCCGCCAGTCGGGCGCGGCATAAGCGACGAAGCAGGCGGAAACAGCGGCGAGCGCGGCAATGCCGAGGTCGAACCTGCTCCAGCGCATGTCGCGAAGGAATGATGTCACGGTCACGGCGTCTTCCCGGTCAGCCTCTGGTAAGCGGGCATGTAACCGGAAATGTTTGACGCCCAGTTACGATCTGTTTCGACGAAGCGGCGGGCGACCTCGCGGCGGCTCTCCCACAGCGGGCGGTTGGCGAACAGCGTGTCGAGCGCCTCGGCGAGCGCCTCGGGGTCGCCGGCGGGGTAGAGCGTGCCCGTCACCCCGTCCTCGATCAGCTCGCGGTGCCCGCCGACATTGGAGGCGACGACCAGCTTGCGCTGCGCCATCGCTTCGAGCGGCTTGAGGGGCGTCACCAGTTCGGTCAGCCGCATCGCCTTGCGCGGGTAAACGAGGATGTCGGTGATGCCGTAATAGCGCTCCACCTCATGGTGCGGCACGCGGCCGACGAAGTGGATGCGCGAAGCGGCGGGCGAGGCCGCGGCCTGGGCCTTCAGCGCCTCCTCCATCGGCCCGCCGCCGACCAGCAGCAGATGCGCCTTCGGCCGCCTGGCGAGCAGGCGCGGCATGGCGGCGATGAGATCGTCGAGACCTTCATAATCGTAGAAGGAGCCGATGAAGCCGACCACGTCCGCCCCTTCGAGCCCCATGCGCCGGGCGAGGTTCATGTCGGGCGCCAGCGGGTTGCCGAACAGGCCCATGTCGACGCCGTTGGGCGAGACGATGATCTTGGCCGGCGCGATACCGCGGGCGACGAGATCGCGGCGCAGGCCGTCGCAGATGACCGCCACCGCATCGGCGCGGCGGGCCGCCCAGGTCTCCAGCATCCGCGTCAGCCGGTAGCGCGGCGAGCCTTCGCGGCCCGTGCCGTTCCCGACCGCCGCATCCTCCCAGAAGGCGCGGATTTCGTAGAGCAGGGGCAGGCCGCGCCTCTTCGCCACCGGGATGGCGGCGAGCGCGTTCAGCGCCGGCGAATGGACGTGGAGCTGGTCCGGCCGCCACGTCTCGACCATCTCGTCGATCCGCTTCGCCAGTGCCCGCACCTCGCGCCATTCGCGCAGCGGCGAGGGCGCCGGGGCGGGCGCAGGGGTGCGGTGGAAGTCGATGCCGTCGATCGTCTCGCGCGCCGGGCCGGCGGCGCCGTGGCGGGCGCCGGTGAGGCAGGCGACGTCGAGGCCGCGGGCGATCTGGGCGGTGACGATCGCCCGGGTCCGGAAGCTGTAGCCGCTGTGGAGCGGCAGGCTGTGGTCGAGCACGTGGAGGATCCGCATGGCGCCACGCTCTGCCACAGGAGGCTTAACGCTCCGTCAACCGCGCTGCCCTATCCCTCGGCCCATGACCCGCACCCTCGCCCTCGCGCTGGCCGTGGCCGCGCCGCTTGCCACCGGCCCCGCTTTCGCGCAGGGATCCGCCCCCTTCACCATCGTCGAGACCGGCCGGGGCTTTGCCAGCCTGCAGGAGGCGGTGAACGCAATCGGCGAGGGCGACGGCACGATCCGCATCGCACCGGGCCGCTACCGGGATTGCGCGGTGCAGACCGCCGGGCGCGTCGCCTTCAAGGCTGCGGAGCGCGGCACGGCGGTATTCGAGAATGCGATCTGCGAGGACAAGGCGACGCTGGTGCTGCGCGGCCGCGCCAGCCACGTCGAAGGGCTGGTCTTCACCGGCACCCGCGTCGCCGACGGCAACGGCGCCGGCATCCGGATGGAGCAGGGCGACCTCACCGTCGCCTGGACCCAGTTTCGCGACGGCCAGTGCGGCATCCTCTCCGCCAACGACCCGTCCGGCACGATCTCGATCGACCATTCGACGTTCAGCCGGCTCGGCAAGCACCCGAACGGCAACGGCGCTCATTCGCTCTACATCGGCGACTTCGCGTCGCTGAAGGTGACCAATTCGCGCTTCGAGCGCGGCACCGGCGGGCATTATCTCAAGACCCGAACCCCCAGGGTGGAGATCGTCGGCAACAGCTTCGACGACAGCGGGGGCAGCGCCACCAACTACATGATCGACCTCTCCGCCGGCGCGACCGGCCGGATCGCCGGCAACACCTTCGTGCAGGGCACGGGGAAGGAAAATTACGGCACCCTCATCGCGGTGGCGCCGGAGGGCGCCTCCAACCGGTCGGAGGGGCTGGTCATCGAGAATAACGACGTCTCCACCGTGCCGGGCTTCAAATGGGGCA
Source organism: Allosphingosinicella sp. (assembly GCA_046289665.1). GTDB lineage: Bacteria > Pseudomonadota > Alphaproteobacteria > Sphingomonadales > Sphingomonadaceae > Allosphingosinicella. The sequence goes on along the minus strand of JBKBVA010000008.1, from coordinate 12,426 downwards.
CCACCTTCGTCGGCAACTGGAGCGGCGAGGCGCTGACGGTGCGCGGCAACCGCGTGCAGAAGGGAATCGAGCTCCAGGCACGGCACTGACGCCTCACCGTCACCCCGGCGCAGGCCGGGGTCTCGGGCCGGAAGGGGCGCGGCGACCTTCACCCGGCGAGATCCCGGCCTTCGCCGGGATGACGTGCTAGGAGACCCCCAGCCGCCCCGCCAGATATTCGAGCGCCGCCACCCGCCGCAGCAGGTCGGGGTCGCCTATCCGGTCCATCCGAAAGAAGCGCCGCATCGCCGGATAGTCGAGGTCCACCACCCGCCCCAGCCAGTCCGGCGCCAGCAGTCCGGTCGCCGCCGGCCCCCGCTTCAGCCGGCGCTGCAGCGCGTAGCTCTTCTGCCGCAGCCAGGGCGGCCGCACCCGGGTCGCCCATTCGTCGAAACGGTGCCTCGGCCCCGGCGGGCCGGTGAAATCGTGCCCGTAGGCGGAGGGGTGGCGGGCGAGCGCCGGGTCGATCGCGTTGAGCAAGGCCGCCTCGAACCGGCCGGCATCCTTGAGCGGCATCGGCAGCGTCATCGCCTCGGCCACCACGCGGTGGTCGAGGAACGGCATCAGATAGGCGCCGTAGCGCCCCTCGAGGCTGATCTCGCGGCCGAAGAAGGAGCGGCAGCGCACCCGCGGGTAGATCTGCTCGACGAGCGCGCGCGGCAGCGTGTCGCGGTCTCCCGCCCGTCCCAGGGCATCGAGGATCTTGTCCTCGACGCGGCGCAGATAGGCCGTCTCGTCGAAGGCCGACGTGAGGTCGCGCGGGTCGTAGCGGGCGAAGAAGGTTCGCGCGACCGAGGCGGCCGAGATGCGGCGGGCGGGCAGGAAGAAGAAGTTGCGGTAGATCTCGCCGCAGCCGCCCGAGGCCGCGAGCCGGCCGCCTTCGTGGCGGAGATCGCGCGCCCAGGCATTGGCGCCGCTCTCGAAAATCTCGCCGTCGACGGGGAGGCCGTCATATTGCTGGAAATTGGCCTCGACGCGGGCGGCATAGTCCTCCGGCGCCGGGCGCGGATAGCTGCTTTTGTCGATCCACGCGACGTCGAACCCTTCGGCGGCGCCGATCGCTTTGGCGAACAGGACGTCCGGGCTCGACGCCGCGCCGTAGACGTAGACGCTCGGCCGCACCCCGTGGGCGCGCAGCGCCGCGAGCAGCAGGCGGGAATCGAGCCCGCCCGACAGCGGGCAGCAGACCGCGTCCCCGAAGCCGCGGACATGGTCCCCCACCACCGCCATCAGCCGGTCGCGGTGGCGGGCGATCCGCTCCTCCTGCGCCATTTCGACCGGCGCGGCGGGAAGCGGCTTGCGGAGCGGATGGAAGGCGGCGCCCCCCTCCCCCAGCTCGACCAGCCGGTCCGGCCCGAGCAGCTTCAGCTCGTTGAAGACCGTGTCGTCGCCGATCGGCACGACGTTGAACGCATATTCGTAGACGCCCTGCGCATCGAAGCTGAGCCTCGGCAGCGCGCCGGCCGCGGCCAGCAGCGAGGTCGAGAAGATCCGCGCCGCCCCGTCGTGGAAGAGCTGGAAGGCGGCGAACCAGTCGGTGAGGAGGAAGGTCCGCCCGCCGCGCCGCACCAGCGCGGCGAACTGGCCGCCGATCCGGCTCCAGTCGGGTTCCGGCAGCGCGATCCCGTCGAGCAGCGCCTCGAGCGCCGGCCGGCCCGTCATGCCGTCGAAGGTCAGGGTGCCCGCCACGGCGACCAGGTCCTCGCCGCGCGCGAGCAGGCTCTCCGGCCCGCCGATGATGTGCGGCGCGTGGAGCAGCCGCCAGCCGGGCAGCGCGGTCTCGAAAGGATCGGAGAAGCCGTGCTGCCCGAACTGCGCCCGCGCGCCCGCCATCGCCGCATCGGCGAAAGCGGGATCGTCTGCGCGCACGAGAAGCAGGCCGGCCATGCGCGCGGCTTAGCGCAGGGCGGTTAAGATTGGACTCCCCTTCCCGTCATCCCGGCGAAGGCCGGGATCTCGTCCCGGAAGAGGCGCCGGCGCTCTTCACCCCCCGAGATCCCGGCCTGCGCCGGGATGACGGATGGTCTGTCTCCCTCTTCGCCGCGCCCTTAACGGCCCATCAACCGCATCTCTCTATGGCGGAAGACTGGACGAAGAGCGGCAGGGACGCGCCCAGAATGATCGACAATTTCGCGCTCGCGCTCAGCCACGGCCTGCTGCTGCTCGCCGCCTGGCGGCTGCTGTCGCGGCCCGATCTCGACGACGACGACGCGCCGCCCGCTCCCGCCGCCCGGGGCTGGCGCCGCGCCCCGGCGCCCGCGCGCGAGGAGCCGCCCGTTGCGTGACCTCGCCTTCGTCGGCTTCCTCCTCGCCTTGCTCGCCATGGGCTTCAGGCGGCCGTTCCTGTTTGTCCTCGCTTACGCCTATGTCGACATCGTCTCGCCGCAGCACCTCTCCTACTTCCTGATCAACTCGGTCCCGCTGTCGATGATCGTCGCCGGCCTCGCCTTCGCCGGCTTCGCGATCGCGGATGCCAAGACCGGGGCGCGCTTTTCGGTGCGGCAGGGGCTGATGCTCCTGCTGCTCGGCTATGCCGCCTTCACCACCGCCAATGCCGATTTCCCGGTCGAGGCGGGGGAGAAGTGGGACTGGGTCTGGAAGGTTCTGGCCTGGTCGCTGTTCCTGCCCTTCGTGCTGCGCACCCGGCTGCGGATCGAAGCCTATCTGCTGTTCATGGTGCTGTGCGCCTCCTCGATCGTCATCGTCGGCGGCATCAAGACGGCGCTTTCGGGCGGCGGCTACGGCGTCCTCAACCTGATGGTCAGCAACAATAGCGGCCTCTACGAAAGCAGCACCATCTCGACCGTCGCCATCGCGATCGTGCCGCTCATCCTCTGGCTGTCGCGCTTCGGCACGGTCTTTCCGCGCGACTGGCGGGTGCGGCTGTTCGCCGCCGCCTTGATCTTCGCCTGCCTGCTCATCCCGGTCGGCACCGAGGCGCGCACCGGCCTCGTCTGCATCGCCGTCCTCGCCATGCTGATGCTGCGCGAGGTCAAGCGCCGCTTCCTCTATGCCGGCATGATCGCGCTCGCCACCGTCGCGGTGATACCCTTCCTCCCCGACAGCTTCTCCAGCCGCATGGAGACCATCTCCGGCCACCGCGAGGACGCCTCGGCGAGCACGCGGATCGCGGTGTGGAAGTGGACCTGGGACTATGCGCAGGGCAATCCGCTGGGCGGCGGCTTCGGCGCCTATCGCCAGAACAAGCTGCAGGTCCGCACCGTCGCGACGCGCGAGGCGGGATCGGTCGAGGTGGTGAGCGAGCAGGTGATGTTCGACAAGGCCCGCGCCTACCATTCGAGCTATTTCGAGATGCTGGGCGAACAGGGCTTCCCCGGCCTCTTCCTGTGGCTGCTGATCCACGGCATCGGCCTGATCCGGATGGAGACGCTGCGCCGCCGCTATCGGGCCGAGGCGGGCGACAAGGCGTGGATATCCCCGCTCGCCACCGCCCTGCAGGGGGCGCAGATCATCTACCTCGTCGGCTCCCTGTTCGTCGGCCTCGCCTTCCAGCCGTTCGTGTGGATGCTGCTCTCGGTCCAGATCGCCTTCGACCTGTGGGTGACGCGGCGGGCGCGCCAGGCCGCCAAGCCGCCGCGCCCGTTCCGCGCGGCGCCCGCGGCGGCGTGACCCGCCTCGGCGGCGACGGCGAAGGCCGGGGTCTCGTGGGGTGAAAAGCGCGGCGCCTCTTCCGGCCCGAGATCCCGGCCTTCGGCTTTGCCGAAGTTTATCCTGAGCGCCGCCGCAGGCGGCGTCGAAGGGCCGGGATGACGGTCAGGAGCGGAAGCCCTCCCTTACGCCGTCTCGAGCGACGCCTCGGCCTTCTCGACCAGCCCGATGAACGCCTCCGTGAAGGCCGGAATGTCCTCCGGCTTGCGGCTGGTGACGAGATTGCCGTCCTGGGCGACCTCCCGGTCGACCACCTCGGCGCCGGCATTCCTGAGGTCGGTGCGGATGGAGGGCCAGCCGGTCACCGTCCGCCCGCGGATCACGTCGGCCTCGACCAGCAGCCACGGCCCGTGGCAGATCGCCGCCACCGGCTTGCCCGCCTCGACGAAGCGTTTCACCAGCCCGACCGTCGTCTCGTCCATGCGCAGATGGTCGGGATTTTTGGTTCCGCCCGGCAGCAGCAGCGCGTCGTAATCGCCCGCCGACACGTCCCCGACGGTGCAGTCCACGTTCACCTTCGCGCCGTTGTCGCCCTCGATCTCGCCGGTCTCGAGCGAGGCGAGCGTCACCTTCGCGCCGCGCTCCATCAGCGTCCGGCGCGGGTCCATCAGCTCGCTGTCCTCGAAGCCGTCGGTGGCGATCATCAAAATCCTGGCGTCCGAAATCTTCGGCATGTGCGCGTCTCCTCAATGCAGTTTTGGGGTGCTTTCACCGGTCAACGACGCGCCGCAAGCCCTGTTCCGGAACGAACCCGCCCTCCGCTCGCTTAAGCCCCTGCTTTGGCAAGGGAACCCTGATGCTCTGCTACGTCGACGACGAAATCGTCCCCGGAATCACCCGCAAGCGGAGCGGCCGCTACTGGAAATATTTCGATCCCGACGGCAACCGCATCACCGACCGCGACGAGATCGACCGGCTGAACGCCATCGGCATGCCGCCGGCCTATGAGCGCTGCTGGTTCTGCCCCAATCCCCTCGGCCACCTCCAGGCGACCGGCTACGACGCCAAGGGGCGCAAGCAATATCGCTACCACCCCGATTTCCGCGAGCAGCAGGAGACGCTCAAATACGAGCGGCTCGCCGCCTTCGGCCGGGCGCTGCCGAAGATGCGCAAGCGCGTGATGAAGGACCTGAAGGGCAAGCCCACCGCCTATGAGACGGTGGTCGCCGCCATCGTCCATTTGATCGACGAGACCCAGATGCGGATCGGCAACGAATCCTATGCGAAGGAGAATAAGAGCTTCGGCGCCACGACGCTGCGCAACCGCCACGCAAGGGTGGCGCGCGGCAAGGTGACGATCGCTTATGCCGGCAAGCACGGCGTCAAGCGCGAGATCACCATCGAGGACCCCCGCCTCGCCCGCATCGCGGCGAAGACGCAGGAGCTGCGCGGCCAGCATCTGTTCGAATATGTCGACGAGAACGGCGAGATTTGCCCGGTCACCTCCTCGGACGTGAACGATTACATCAAGGAGGCGATGGGCGAGGATTTCACCGCCAAGGATTTCCGCACCTGGGGCGCCAGCACCATCGCGTTCGAGGAAATGGCCAAGCGGGCCAAAGGCTCGAAGCGCCTGCACCTCAAGAGCATCATCGAGCCGGTCGCCGAAGCGCTCGGCAACACGCCGGCGATCAGCCGCAAGTCCTACGTCCACCCGGCGCTGATCGAGGCCGCCAAGGATGCCGGCGCGCTCGGCAGGCGCAAGCTGCCGCGCAAGACCAAATATCTCTCCGCCGCCGAACGGGGCCTCATCGAATTCCTCGACGCCCTCCCCGCCGAGCAGGAGAAAACCGAAGCCGAGGCGGAATCGCGGGCCGAGGCGAAAGGCGAGAGCAAGGCGAAAGCCGAAGCCGAGCTCGCCGCGGAGGCGGGCAAGGACCTGGAAGCGGCCTGATGCAGGGCCGCCGTCTCCGCTGGGAGCGGCGGCGTCACGGGCACAGAGCCTGAACTTGCGTCCGCTCTCGACCCATTGCGGACGTTCGTGTAGCTCGGTTCCCTGAGGATCCTTACCTCAGCTCTGCGAATTGATGAGAAAACCCCGGCAGGTTCAGCTCCCGCCTCACGCGCTCGAACTCCTCCGCGGTATGCGGTCCGACGATATTCTTTTGGGGAAGGCCCCGCTGTCCCTCGTCGGGGGTTCGAACGATGTAATAATACTCCTCCGGTCCTCGTCTGCTGGAAGGGGGGCCGAGCTCCACCTGCGGGCGACGAATGGCGGCGACGAGGTATCGCTCATTTGCTCCAGCCGCAAAGACGGTGCCGAACGGCAGGCCAATTCCTTCGCAGACCGAGTCGTCCTCGGGAACGGACGAGCAAATCATCATCTGCTCCATAGTATCGGCAGCTACCAACCGGTAGGGGCTGTCCAGCGGCTCGTCATAGGCAGACCCGCATCCCACGAGCAGCAGTCCTGCCGAGGCAAAGCCGACCGGCTTGAATTTACCCAGCATCCTTCCCCAACTCCCGTGATCGCTTGCGGTAAGCATCAGTGAAGGGAGGCAGTCCTGCAAGCGATATCCGATGCCACGAATGAGGCTGAGGAAGAAAACGAATATCCGCTCTCCACCCATTGCGGACATTCGGCCCTGACACGCCGCGATCCTTCGCGTCGCCGAGCGCTCTTTGCGCCGCATGCATTCCGGCAGTGCGCGAAGCCGCCTGAGTTGCCCCAACACTGGATTCCCCGGCCGCATCCTTGTTAGGGGGCGCCTCCATGAGCAACGCGAACGAACCCATCGTCGGCGAAGCGGCCGAGAACCTTTCGCAAGGGATCGAGCGGATCGCGGCGGAAGCGGGCGGCTGGGTCTCGGACAATTGGGTCGACATCCTCATCGCCGCGGGCGTCGGCACCGTCATCGCCTTCATCCTGTTCGGGCTGCGCATGCTGGGCGGGCGGATGCTTCGCCGCTGGGGCGCCGATCCGCGCTGGCCCGCCATCTTCGCCCGCGCGCTCGCCCGCACCAGCATCTTCTTCATCGTCATGTGCTCGGCCGCGCTCGTCGTCGAGCATGCCGAGGCGCCGCCCAACATCCTGCGCGTCGTCCATTTCCTGTTCGTCATCGCCGCCGTCTTCCAGGCGGCGATCTGGGCGCGCGAGCTGATCCTCGGCTTCGTCGAGCACCGCGTCGGCGAGGCGGACGAGCACAGCGCGCTGGGCTCGGCGGTCGGCATCATCCGCCTGCTGGTCAGCGTCGCCTTGTTCGCGATCGCGATCATCCTCGTCCTCGACAATCTCGGCGTCAACGTCACCGGCCTGGTCGCCGGCCTCGGCATCGGCGGCATCGCCATCGGCCTTGCCGCCCAGGGCATCTTCTCCGACCTGTTCGCCGCCCTCTCGATCATCTTCGACCGCCCGTTCCGCCGCGGCGACACCATCACCTTCGGCAGCCCGCCGACCACCGGCACGGTCGAGAACATAGGCCTGAAGAGCACCCGCATCCGCTCGCTGTCGGGCGAGGAAGTGATCGTCTCCAACGCCAACCTTCTGAACATGCAGCTCCAGAATTTCGCGCTGCTCGAGCGGCGGCGGGCGGTGATGCACTTCGGCATCATCTACCAGACCCCGCCGGAGGCGATCGCCGCCATCCACGACGAGCTGAAGGCGATCGTCGAGAGTCAGCCGCTCGCCACCTTCGACCGCGCCCACGCCTTCCAGTTCGGCGCCTCCTCGATCGACTTCGAATTCGTCTTCTTCGTCGAGGCGCCGGGCTATGCCGACTTGATGGAGACGCGCCAGGCGATCATGCTCGCCATGATGCGACGCTTCCGCGAGCTCCACATCGAATTCGCCTATCCGACGCAGGTCACCTTCAACGCCGGCCCCGACGGCCGCCTCGTCATGCCCTACCCCCACGTCCGCATGCTGGCGGAGCCGGACGAGAGCTGAAGCGGCGGGGCGCGCGGGATCGGCACCGCCGGTTTTCCACGTGCCCCCTCCCCGCGTTTCGGGCCGAGGAAGGGCACCGAGTGCCCCTCCCCCGTCACCCCAGCGAAGGCTGGGGTCCATGCCGATCCGCCACCCGCACCGCCGTCTTCGAAACAGCATGGATGCCAGCCTCCGCTGGCATGACGGGGCGGCGACGGCGAAGCTGGACTACCGGCGCTGCGGCAACACCTCGCCGGAAAAGGCACCGAGTGCCCCCTCCCCCGTCACCCCAGCGAAGGCTGGGGTCCATGCCGATCCGCCACCGGCACTGCGGTCTCCGAACCAGCATGGATGCCAGCCTTCGCTGGCATGACGGGGGGAAGGCCGCGCGCGGCAGGCCAGGCGCTGCGGCAATCCCCCGCCGGAATTGGCGCCGTCCCTACAGCCCCGCCCGCTCCGCCATCCACGCCTCGAGCGCGGCCAGTTCGCTGTCGCCGAGCGCGCGGCCGATCATCGCGGCGCCGTAGAGCCGGCCCTTGAAGTAGAAGGAGGCGTTCGTATGGTGCCGCCCCAGCGCCACCGCGCCGCCGATCGGCCGGTTGGTGTAGGCGAGGCCGGTCGCGATCGCAGTCCCGTTGCGCCGGATGCTCGAGCCGCTCTCGACCAGCCGCCAGCTGAGCACCTGGCGCCCCGGCGCGGTCGGGCCGCCGCGGCGCCAGCTCGATCCCTCGGTGTAGGAGACGAAATCGTCCGCCGTCGTCTCGCGCGGGGCGAAGACCAGCCGGCCCGACTGGGCGTCGAACAGGTAGGAGGTGGTGGTCGGCGTCGGATCGAGCGCCGCCGTCATCGTCCAGGGCGAGGCGGCCGCGCTCATGCCGGTCAGCGTCAGGAAGTGCGAGGTGCCGTTGAACTCCAGATAGTGGCGCCCGTCGGCGAGGCGCAGGATCGGCCGCGCCGCGGCCGTCGCCTGCACCGCATGGACGTTGTTGCCGGACTGGTCGAGGATCCGCCCGACCGGCGCGTCGACCGCGGCCGGCACCGTCCCGGCATCGTCCTGGAACATCGAGGCGAGGTTCGACACGTCGTACCACAGCCCCTTCGTCCCGCCCGCGAACAGGGCCGGCAGGTAGAAGGTGAGGTCCCCATAGGCGGTCCACGCATTCGCCCCGTGCTTGACCAGCCGCGCCACCGCATGGCGGCCCTGCGTCGTCCGCCCGTCGCCGAGCGCGTTCACCGACACGCCGGCTGCGCCGACCAGGGTGACGCGTCCCGTGCCGGCCTGCTCGATCGTCACCTGGGTGCCGAGCGGGAAGGGCACGCTCGCCTCCGCCGGCACCGTCACCGACACCGCGCCGGAGGCGGTCATGCGCCGGTAGCCGCCGGCGTCCGCGAGGGCGAGCGTCACCTCCGTCCCCGCCGCCTCGGCGACATTGGCCGGCGTCTCGATCGCCCCGTTGACGAAGTTCGCGCCGCGCGACGGCCCGGCCCCCGCTTCGGCGAGGTCCCAGGCGCTGCCGACGGCGAGCGCGATGCGGTTCCCGTCGGCATACATGCCCGGCTTGAAGCGGATCGCGCGATAGTCGGCGCCGATCGCGCTTCCCACATCGTTGGCGATCCAGTTGCCGCGGATCAGCGCCTCGACCGGCCCCGGCGCGTCCTGGTCGCCGCGGATCGCGTTCCAGCGCTGCGCGACGAACACATTGCCTTCGATGACCAGGCCGGTGACGTCGCCCGCCCCGCCGAAGTTCAACAGCCGGATGCCGTAGGAGCCGCCCCGCACGACATTGCCCGTCACCGCCGCGTTCGAAACGCCCGACAGGAAGATCGGGTGGATCGTCCCCGCCGAGGTCTGGGCGGTGAGATCGAAGCTGTTGCCGTCGATGGTGAGGTCGCGCGCATGGCTGGCCTGGATACGCACGTTGGTGAAGGAATTGCCCGTGATCTGCACCCGCCGCGCCCGCTCGGCGAAGCTCGTGCCGAGCAGGTAGAGGCGGCTGTCCGGCAGGCCGGCCGGATAGGGGTAATCGGCCGTCACCCGGTTGTTCGAGAACACCACCTCCCCGCCGCGGTTCACGACGCGGAGCGGGCGGTGGCAATTGTGCATGCGGTTGCCGTCGACGACGAAGCCGTGGTTGAAGATGTCGCCGTCCGGTACCGTCTTGGCGTCGATCGCGCCGACCGCGTCGAACATGTCCTCGAAGTCGCAGCCGCTGACGATCACCTCCTTGTTGTTGTAGGAGCAGATCACCCCGCCGTCCTGGTGCTCGATGTTGATCCCGCTGTTGCGGCGGTTGAGGCGGCGGAAGCGGCAGCCCTCGACCAGGGTGCCGATGGTGAAGCTCAGGTGGATGCCGTTATTGCCGCCATTGTCGAAGTCGCAGCCGATGAAGCGGCTGTTCAGCACGTAATCGGCGGGCGGCGGGTTAGCGGCGAGCGCGGAGCCGGCGACCAGCACCAAGTCCGACGCGCCGTTGACGATCGCCACGTCCTCGACCGTGCAGTCGCTGCCCTCGATCACCAATTCGGTCGTGGTGCGCCACACCGCCTCGGTCTGCATCGCCTCGTTGCCGTCGATCGTGAAGCCTTCGAGGCGGTTGTCGCCGAGCAGGATCAGGCCGTGCGAGGCGGTCTGCAGCACCGCGCCGGCGGCGTGGGCGCGGAAGTTCGACCGCGGATTGATGGTGATCTGGTTGCCGGCGATGGCGGTGATCACGGCATTGCGGTGCGAATAGGGATCGTAGGGCGAATAGAGGCTGCCGCTGACCAGCATCACGCTCTGCCCGACCGCGAAGCCGGCGGTGCTGACGACGCCGAACGTGATGCTGCCGGTTCCGGCCGGCGTCGCGCTGGTGGTGGTGGTGCGCGCCTCGTCGATGCGCTTCAGCCCGCTGCTGCGCGGCCCCCGCACCGTCACGCCGACCGGAACCTCGATCTCGCTCGACACGAGGTACATGCGCGACAGCTCGACCGTGCCGCCCGATGCGCCTGCGAAGTTCATCGCCGCCTGGAGCGCCGCCGTGGCGTCCGCCCCCACGGCCACCGCGCCGAACTTTTCGGGCGTGATCGACTGGCCGGCGGCGAGACCGAACCAGCGGCCGAGCGAATCCTGGAACCGCGCCGGCGTCGCCGGCTGGCCGGCCGATTCGGCGTAGAGCGCGGCGCCGCCGTCGCCGTCGTCGGCATAGCCGGTAGTGCCTACCAGCTTGACTTCGCTGGGAATTGGAAGCGCGCCGGCAACGGCCGCGGTGAAGGTTCCGATCATGTACGCCATGGCTAAAATCTCCATCCTCGAATCACTCATTTGGTACATACCGCCAACCGGGGGATGTAGGACAGAGGTTTTTTTCGCGCGCCCCCGCCGCCCGTCGCTTCCCCCTCACAATTCGGCCTCCGCTCGGCTATCGGTGGGGGGATGCGGATGCGTTTCTTCCTCGCCGCGGCGCTGGCGGCCCTGCCGCTGGCCGCCTGCAAGGAGCCCGAGACCGGGCCGGTGGCGGTCAGCGCGATCGGCGGCCCGCCGCGCCTCGTCAATCCGAACCGCGTCGCGCTCGATCCGCCCGCCGGCTTCCTGCTCGACGCCGTCGCCCAGGGACTCGTCCGCTTCGACGCCTCGGGCGAGATCGAGCCGGCCCTCGCCCAGCGCTGGACCGTCTCGGACGACGGGCTGCGCTACACCTTCCGCCTCGCCCGCGCCGGATGGTCCGGCGGCGAGCGGGTCACCGCCGAGCAGGTCGCCGCCCGCCTGCGCGCCGTCACCAGCCCCTCGAGCCGCAACCCGGTAAAACCGCTGTTCGGCGCGGTCGACGAGATCGTCGCGATGACCGACGAGGTGCTCGAGATCAGCCTCGTCTCGCCGCGGCCCAATTTCCTCCAGCTCCTCGCCCAGCCGGAGCTCGCCATCCTCCACGAGGGCGAGGGCTCGGGCCCCTACCGCGCCGTGCGCCAGGCCGACGGATCGATGCTGATCGCCCCGCCCCGCGAGGAGGACGAGGAAGAAGACGGCGCGGAGGCCGAGGCGGACTTGTCCGATCCGCCGATGCTGCTGCGCGGCGAGAGCGCCGGCCGCGCCGTCGCCCGCTTCGCGCTCGGCCAGGCCGATCTCGTGCTCGGCGGCCGCCTCGGCGACCTCCCCCTCGCCCGCGCCGCCGGCGTCCCCGACAGCGCTCTCGCCTTCGATCCGGTCTCGGGCCTGTTCGGCCTCGCCTTCGCCCGCGCCGAGGGCGTGTTCGCCGAGCGCGAGGCGCGCCACGCCCTCGCCATGGCGATCGACCGCGCCGGCCTCGTCTCGACCCTGCGCATCCCCGGCCTCCAGCCCCGCGACACGCTGCTTCCCGCCGCGATCCCGGAGCTGCCCCAGCCCACCGCCGCGCCGTGGGGCGCCGCCCCGCTCGCCGACCGCCGCGCCGCCGCCGCCCGCACCCTCGCCGCGCTCGCCGAAGGGCGGCCGCTCACCGTCCGCGTCGCCCTGCCCGAAGGCCTCGGCTACCGCCTGCTCTTCGCCCATCTGAAGCGCGACTGGGCGGCGATCGGCGTCCGCGCCGAGCGGGTCGGGCCGGACGCCGAGGCCGATCTCGCGCTGGTTGACGCCGCCGCCCCGGTCAATTTCGCGAGCTGGTACCTGCGCCGCTTCACCTGCGAGGAGAGCCCGGTCTGCGATCCCGCCGCCGACGAGATGATCGCCGCCGCCCGCATCGCGCCGACCGCCCGCACCCGCCGCGCGCTCCTCGCCAATGCCGACCGGCTGCTGACCGACGCCGCGCCCTTCATCCCGCTCGCCGCGCCGATCCGCTGGTCGATGGTGTCGCCGCGCCTCACCGCCTTCCGCCCCAACCCCTTCGGCCGCCACCCCGCCA
>JBKBVA010000089.1:0-9160 GCA_046289665.1 Allosphingosinicella sp. | reverse complement strand
CCTGGGGCCTCGTCGCCGACATCAACCAGGCCGATCTCGAGCTCCGGCTCAACATCATCCTCAAGAAGCTCGAGGCCCTGCCCGAGGTCGCGGTGCCGGAAGAGGTCGTCATGTTCCTCGCCAAGAGGATCAGCTCGAACGTCCGCGAGCTCGAAGGCGCATTGAACCGCATCGCCGCCTACGCCTCGATGCAGAATCGCGAGATCGATCTCGAATTCGTCAGCGAGGTGCTGGCCTCGACCTTGCGCGCCAACCAGCGCCGCATCTCGATCGACGAGATCCAGACCCGCGTCTCCGACCATTACCGCATCCGCAAGGCGGAGATGACCTCGGCGCGCCGCGCCCGCGAGGTCGCCCGCCCGCGTCAGGTCGCCATGTATCTCTCCAAGCAGCTGACCCCCCGCAGTCTGCCCGAGATCGGCCGCCGCTTCGGCGGGCGCGATCACACGACGGTGATCCACGCCGTCCGCCAGATCGAGAAACTGCGCGCGCAGGATCCGGAGCTCGACAGCGACATCCGGCTGCTCGTCCGCCAGCTGGAAGGCTGAGGCCGGTCGCGCCGAACCCGCTCTTCGCCGCGGCGGTGCTCGCCGCCCTCGCCAGCGGCGCGCTCGCCGCGCTGCAGGCGCCGACCAACGCGCTGCTCGGCCGCGCCGTCAACTCGCCGGTCAACGCCGCGCTCGTCTCCTTCGCCGTCGGCACCGCGGCGCTCGCGGTGATCGCCCTGCTGCTCGGCGTCCGGCCCAATCAGGAAGCGGTGCGCGGCCTGCCGCTCTACGCCTGGGCGGGCGGGCTCTACGGCGCCTTCTTCGTCACCGCCGCGGTCTTCGCGGCGCCGCGCATCGGCCTCACCTTCTTCATTGCCCTCTTGATCGCGGGGCAGCTCGGCATGGCGCTCCTGCTCGATCATCTCGGCGCCTTCGGGCTGCGTCAGGACCCGGTCGGCCCGGTCAAGGTGCTCGGCATCCTCCTCGTCCTCGCCGGCGCGATCCTCGTCCGCCGCTAGGGGCTATTTCCAGGCGGGGCCCTCGATCTCGAACCCCTCCGCCTCCAGCCGGTCGAGCACCCCGCCCGGCGCCGCGAGGCTCCTCAGGTTCAGCACCGCCAGCGTCACCTTCGGCGCATCGAGCAGGCCGCGCATCATCGCCGTCAGGTCCTCCGCTTCGATGCGGAACTCGGTGGCCGGCCAGCAGACCTCGTACGGAGCCTCGGCCGGGGAGGCGAGCACCGCGGGCACGTCGCGCGCCGCCCATGCGTCGGAGCGCGCCTAGACCGCCCCAGAGCCCACCTCGGCCAGGCCGACCGACGCCGTGAGGCAGGGCACGTGCTCGGCCGGCGAGGAGGCGAACAGGTCCTTCACCACCGGCTTCGCCTTCGATCGGGGCACCGGCACGATCTCCATCTTGTGCTTCTTCGCCGCCTTCATCACCGTCTCGGTGAGGAGGGGGCCGAACTTCAGTTCGTCCTCGATGTCGTCGCGCAGGTCGCCGGCGAGGTGGAGCGGGTGGCGCCGTTCGAAATCCTTCTTCGCCAGCCCCTTCGTGCGCAGCGCATCGAGCCGCGCCAGCATCCCGGGCTCGACGAAGTCGACGAGCGCCTGGCCCTTGGGGAGGCTCGACATCGCCTTCCATTTGGCGAGCCAGCCGATCGCCGAGAAAGGCGAGGCGGTGAGCGCCCGCGCCTCGGGGAACATCACCCGGTCCGCGCCCCGCATCGCCTCGATCAGCGGATCCGGGTCCCATTTGGTGGCTTTCGAGATGCCGCGTATCCCGCCGACCAGCACGATGCTGGTCTTCGGGCCGGTCACGCGCCACATCGGCGCGCCGCTGCGCCGCCCGGTGACGAGGATCTCCTCGACCTGCTCTTCCTGCGAAGCCGCGCCTGCCGGCGCTTGCTGCGCCGCCGCCGGCACCGCAGCCAGAGCCATCGCCGCGCCGATCAGCGCCGCGCCCGCCACCTTCCGCATGTCCCCTCCCACGATCGTATGTCGCGGCGCGGAGGCTCGCGCCCGGGCGATGAACGGCGGGTGAAGGGCGGCCACGAAAAAGGGAGGACCGGTCTCCCGATCCTCCCTCCATTCGTCGTCGGTTGCGCCCCGCGGGGCGATCGGCCTAGCGGCGCTCCGGCGGCGCGACGGTGATCTTCACCGTCTCGCCCGAATTGCCCGGGAAGCCGGTGAACATCGCCTCGACCAGGTTCGGCACGAGCGCGTTCAGCTGGTCGTGGCGCGACCGGGCGCGGGCCAGCCCCTCGAAGATCGCCTGGCCGTCCGAGGCGCGGCGGATGTCGAGGTCGAGGAAGCTGTTGTAGACCGTGTAAGTGTCGATCTCGCTGCCGTAGAGGAACGGATCGTCCCAGCCCCAGTAGAAGGGCGAGCGGTAGCGGCCGCGATAGCCGAAGCGCGAATAATAAGGCCGGTAGAAGCCCCAGCGGCTGTAGCCGAGGCCGCCATAGGGGCCGAAGCCCGGGCGGCTCACCACATGCTGGCGGCCCTCGTCGACGCCGTAGTCGAGCGAGACGATCATCGTCGCCGCCTCGCGGCTCGGCGCTTCGCTATAGCCCTGGGCGAGCAGGTGCTGGCGCACGAGATCGGCATAATGGGAGAATTCAAGGCCGCCGCGCTCGTCCGGATCGGCCGATTCGATGACGAAGCTCTGGCCCGCCGGGGCCGGCATCGCCTGGTAGCGCGACACCTGCGCCGGGAAGCCGGTGGCGCAGCCCGCGAGCGCCAGCAGAGCGGCCGGCGCGGCAATCGTCAGGATCTTCTTGGACAGAGACATGGTACGCGAACCTTTCAGTACGGAGCCGTTGCTATAACTATATAGGAAACGGCGCTTTTTACCAAGCTCCTGCTGAACGGGTGGTGAAGCGAAACCTAAAGGATTGTCAGCGCTCCAGCCCCAGCGCCTCATAGGCGCCGGCGAGCGTCGGCGCGGCGGCGGCGATCGCCTTTTCCGAGCCGCGGCGCAGGATCGAGTCGAGCTCGCCCGGCTCGCGGCGCAGTTCGTCGAGCCGCGCCTTCACCGGCCGCAGCGTCTCGACCAGCAGCTCGGCCAGCGCCGGCTTGAACGCGCCGAACCCCTGGCCGCCATGCGTATCGAGCACCGCCTGCGGGCTCGAATCGGTCAGGGCCGCGTAGATCGAGACGAGGTTCCGCGCCTCCGGCCGCCCCTCCAGCCCCGCCAGGTCGGCCGGCAGCGGCTCGGCATCGGTCTTCGCCTTGCGCACCTTCTGCGCCACCGCGTCCGAATCGTCGGTGAGGTTGATCCGGCTCATGTCGGACGGGTCCGATTTCGACATCTTCGCCGTCCCGTCGCGCAGGCTCATGATCCGCGCCGCCGTGTCGCCGATCAGCGGCTCGGGCAGCGTGAAGAGATCGACGCCATAGTCGGTGTTGAACTTGGCCGCGATGTCGCGGATCAGCTCGATATGCTGCTTCTGGTCCTCGCCGACCGGCACGTGGGTCGCCTGGTAGAGCAACACGTCCGCCGCCTGCAGCACCGGATAGGCGAACAGGCCGACGCTGGCGCCCTCGCGATTCTTGCCGGATTTTTCCTTGAACTGGGTCATCCGGTTCAGCCAGCCGATCCGCGCGGTGCAATTGAGCAGCCAGGCCATCTCCGCATGCGCCGGCACCCGGGCGTGGTTGAACAGCACCGAGCGCTCGGGATCGATCCCGCAGGCGATCAGCGCCGCCGCCATCTCGCGCACGTTGGCGCGCAGCTCGGCCGGGTCGTTCCAGACGGTGATGGCGTGGAGATCGGCGAGGAAGAACAGGCAGTCCGCCTCGTCCTGCATCTTCACCCAGCGCCGGATCGCGCCGAGATAGTTGCCGAGGTGGAGGTTGCCGGTGGGCTGGATCCCCGAGACGATGCGCATCAGCTGACCTTCTTGCGGCGGAGGAGGATGAGGATGTCGTCGCGGTTCATCGCCCCGATCATCCAGGCGACGGCGAAATAGACGATTCCGCCGGTGCCGACGAGCGCCGCGATCGCGACGATCTTGTCGAGCGTCTCGCCGGCAAAGCGGTCGCCGAGCGCGGTCTGCACCGCCCACAGCGCCGCGCCCATCGCCGCCCCGGCGAGGATCTGGCGCACCAGCCGCGAGGCGAGCCAGCCCGGCACCCGGAAATGGCCGCGCCGCTGGAGCAGGATGGCGAGCAGGGCGGCATTCGCCCAGGCGCCGATCGCAGTGGAGAGGGGAAGGGCGACGATGCCGAGGCGCGGCACCAGGATGAAGTTGAGCAGCACGCTCGCGATCAGCGTGCCGACCGCCACCGCAACCGGCGTCTTGACGTCGCGCCGGGCATAGAAGCCGGGCGCGAGGATCTTGATCAGCACGTAGGCCGGGAGGCCGAGCACCAAGGTGGCGAGCACCGCCCCGGTGACGCCGGCATCGGCGGCGGTGAAGCGGCCGCCTTCGAAGATCACCATCGCGATCGGCGCGGCGCTGACCGCCAGCGCGACCGCGGCCGGGATGGTGAGCAGCATGCCGAGCTCGATCGCCTGGGCCTGGACGCGCTCCGCGCCTTCCTCGTCCGCCCGGCCGATGGCGCGGCTGACGGCGGGAAGGATGGCGACGCCGAGCGCCGATCCGATCAGCGCGAGCGGGAGCTGGTTCAGCCGGTCGGCCTGGCCGAGGATGAGCAGCGATCCCTCCGGCAGCCGCGTCGCGAAATAGGCGTAGAAGAACTGGCTGATATAGTAAGTGCCGCCCGCCAGCGTCGCCGGCAGGACGAGCGTGAACAGCTCGCGCACCCCCGGCGTGATCCGCGGCGCGCGCAGCTTCAGGGGCACGCCGGCGCGCACCATGTTGGCCCAGGTGAGGCCGAGCTGGGCGACGCCGCCCGCCACCACCGCCCAGCACATCGCCCGCACTGTCGGCCGCCCGCCCTCGGGCACCAGCAGCAGGGCGATGACGAGCGCGACGTTGAGCAGAGCCGGCGCGAAGGCGGCCGCGGCGAAGCGCCCCATCGAATTCAGCACGCCCGACACCAGCGACAAGAGGCAGATGAAGACGAGATAGGGCATGGTGATGCGCGTCATCGCCACCGCCCATTCGGTCTTCGCGCCGTCCTGCCCCCAGTCGTCGGGCACGATCAGGCCGATGAAGAAGGGCATGAACACCATGAAAAGGGCGGTGATCAGCAGCAGCAGCGGCAGGAAGACGGCCAGCACTTCCTCGGCGAAGCGCCGCGCGCCCGCCGTGTCGCCGTCGTCCTTCAGTTTCTGGCTGAACAGCGGTACGAAGCCCGCCGAAAAGGCGCCCTCGCCGAACAGCCGGCGAAACAGGTTGGGGATCAGGAAGGCGAGGGTGAAGACGTCGGCCGCCGCCGAGGCGCCGAGAACGCGCGCCACCACCACCTCGCGCAGGAAGCCGAGGATGCGCGACACCATGGTGAGCCCGCCGATCGAGCCCAAAGCCGCGTAGAGGTTCATGCCCTTCTGCTGCCCGGCGACCGTGCCGGCGGGCGGCTCCGTCAGGCCGGGCGAGGGGGGCTGCGGCGTGAAGCCGGTGGCCTCCGCCGGGCCGGCGGGGGCGCCCCCGTCCTCGCCCGCGGGGGGCTTGGTCACGCCTGGCCGGTGACGTTCGGCGCCTGGCCGCCGCCTTCGCCCGCCTGCTGCTGCGCGATGCGCTGCAGGTAGAGGCCCTGGAAGTCGATCGGCTCGAGCAGCAGGTTCGGGAAGCCGCCGTCCTGCACCGTCTGGTTGACGATGTGCCGCGCGAACGGGAACAGGATGCGCGGCGCCTCGGCCAGCAGGAACGGCTGGACCTGCTCGGCGGGCACGTTGCGCATGCCGACGAGGCCGGCATAGAGCAGGTCGACGACGAACGCGGTCTGCCCCTCGGCGAGCGCCTTCACCTGGATGTGCAGCGTGACTTCGTGGATTTCCTCGTTGAGCTGCCCCGCGCCGATGTTGAAATCGACCTCGATCTTGGGCTGGGACTGCCACTGGTAGACGGCCGGCGCGTTCGGATTCTCGAACGACAGGTCCTTCACATATTGGGAGATGATGCCGACCTGGGGGAGGTTGTCCTCGCCGTTCGCCTGCTGCCCGTTCCCGCCGCCAACGCCTTCTTCTTCGGCCATGTCCAACACCCTTCGATTCTCTTGAAATTTCACGGCGTCGCGCTGCCGCGGCCGTCTCGCCGCGCGGGTAGCAGGAGGGCCAGAGGCGCGCAACTGCCCGCCAGGACCGCAACGGGTGGAAAGCGGTCATTCGCCGCGTCATAGTAGCTGCGTGGAGGCCGCTTGAAGCGCTCCATTCGGCAGGAGGCGCCAATCTGCAGGATCTGCGACAAGTTCTGGGAGGAATTCCTGGCCTATTCGGAGGCCTGGGAGAAAGCGGCCGCGCACGAGGATCAGCTGGTTGCGGCAGAGAGCGAAGAGGCTGAGGCCATCATCCAGCGCGCGGCCGGGATCGAGGATGCCGATCAGGCATCTGCGTTCCGGCTCTACCTCGAAGCCGCGGAAGCAGGATCGGCCTGGGCTTCGGCAAGGGTCGGTTGGCATTACTGGACCGGGACGGCCGTTGCCGCCGATCCCGAACTGGCGCTGGGATATTATTACCGCGCGATCGGCGGAGGTTCGTGGATGGCATTCATCCACTTCGCCAGAATTCTCGCCCAACTCGACCGTCACGACGATTGCGATCGAACGCTGGAGGAGGGCGTCGCCTGTGGCTTCGTCCCGGCCTATTTCTGGCTTGGCTGGCTTCGATACCAGCGGGAGAAGACCGCCAAGGTGCGGCGGGAGGTCCGGCCTCTCCTCGCTCACGCTGCCCGCCATGGCCATCCCTACGCGCAACTCGTGCTCGGGCGGTGGATGATGCTCGGAAAGCTCGGCCTGCGCGACGTGCCGCGCGGAGTGCGGCTGACCACGCAAGGCGCATGGCGATTCTGCCGCGCGGTGAATGCCGGCAAAGGGGCATAAACGGCCATCTGCACCGGCAGCCGCGGCCGGCGTCGCAGGGCACGCGCCTCTGCGGCGGCACGGACCGCGCCTTTCGCCGGCCGCAGCATGTGCGCCGTGCCGCCAGGGAACCCGCGGCCTATTTGAAACCTTTCCCCGTTGCGCCTATGTTGGGCGGACATGATGCGGAGAGTCTGGTGACGATTGAAATTGTGCTGCTTGCGACCATCGCCCTCTTCGTGGGCCTGAGGCTGTATTCCGTCCTCGGCCGGCGCACCGGGCATGAGCAGCAGCCGATCCTGCGGCCCGCCGAATCCGCGCCGAGCGGAGAGGCCGCGGCGCCGGTCCCCGACATCGCGCCCGAGCGTCCGGAAAGCACCGGCCTCGCCTACGAGCCCGCCGCCACCAACGGCATCCGCGCCATCGTCGCCGCCGATCCCGATTTCGACGTCGCCCGCTTCGTCGAAGGCGCCCAGGCCGCCTACCGGATGATCCTGGAGGCGTTCTGGAAGGGCGACCGCGAGGAGCTCCGCCACCTCGTCGGCGGCCATGTCCTCGAAACCTTCGAGGAAGCGATTTCCGAGCGCGAGGCGGCCGGCCACGTCCTCGACAACCGGCTCGTCATGATCGAGCGCGCCGTCATCGACGACGCCCGCCTCGAAGGGCGCAGCGCCGAGATCGACGTGCGCTTCGACGCCGACATCGCCGCCGTCACCCGCGACCGCGACGGCACCGTCATCGCCGGCACCCTGTCCGACGCGGTGCCGACCCACGACGTCTGGACCTTCCGCCGCACCCTAGGCAGCGACGATCCCAACTGGCTGCTCGTCGAGACCGACGAAGCCGCCTGACGAAAAGCCAGGCGCTACTCCCCTCCCTTCGCGCCGCCTGCCCGACCGGGCCGCGAGGCCGGTGAGGGAGGGGCAGGGGGTGGGTCAGGCTCCCCAGCCCCTTTTTTCCGTACTTTCTTCGCTTTCCTACACGCGCCCGGCGGCGCTATGCCGGTTCGCATGGCGCGCCGCGAATCCTCCGGGACCCAGTCCTTCCTGCTCGTGGACGCGCCGCGCGCCGACTGGAAAGCAAGGATTTTTCGGCTCGACGGGCGGGACCTTTGTGTCTTTCCGGCTCTCGCCTTCGCCGCTTTGGCCCTCGGCAGCTGCGCGCCCAAAATCGTCCCGCCCTCCACGCCGCCGGCCGCGCCGGCCGCGCCCGCCGAGGAAAAGCCGCCCGAGCCGCCCGGCCCCGCCACCGCGCTCGAGGCCGGCATCGCCGCCGGTCCGGCGCTCGCGCTCGATCCCGCCGCCGCCGCCCGCGCCCTCGCCGCCTTTCGGATCAGCTGTCCGGCCGTCACCAGGCGTCAGGATGCGAGCGGGCTGACCCGGCCCGAGGACTGGCAGGCCGCCTGCGCCGCCGCCTCCTCCGCCACCCCGGCTTCCGCCGCCGGCTTCTTCGCCCAGCATTTCGAAACGGTGCAGGTCGGGCCGGGCGAAGCCTTCGCCACCGGCTATTTCGAGCCGGAGATCGCCGGCGCGCGCACCCGGCTCCCCGGCTACGACGTCCCGGTCTACCGCAAGCCGCCCGATCTCGTCGAAGTCGATGCCGAGACCGCGAAGGCGGCGGGCACGCTGCGCCGCGGGCGCCTCGAGAACGGCGTCATCGTCCCTTATTACGAGCGGTCCGAGATCGAGGACGGCGCGCTGGCGGGCCGCGGCCTCGAAATCGCCTGGGCGGCCGATCCGATCGAAATCTTCTTCCTCCAGATCCAGGGCTCCGGGCGCCTGCGCGCGCCGGACGGGACGGTGATGCGGATCGGCTATGCCGGCCAGAACGGCCGCGAATATGTCGGAATCGGGCGCGTCATGAAGGAGCGCGGGCTGCTCGGGACGGGGCAGACCAGCATGCAGGGCATCGTCGCCTGGCTGCGCGCCAATCCCGAGGAAGGCCGCGCGATCATGCGCGAGAACAAGAGCTACATCTTCTTCCAGGAGCTGACCGGGCCGGGGCCGCTCGGCGCCCTCGGCCTCCCCGTCACGCCCCGCACCACCGTCGCCGCCGACCCGCGCTTCGTGCCGCTGGGCGCGCCGGTGCTGCTCGACATGGACCACAATGTCGCCGACGGCCTGTGGGTGGCGCAGGATACCGGCGGCGCGATCAAGGGCGCCAACCGCTTCGACACCTTCTGGGGCGCCGGGGCCGACGCCGCGACGATCGCCGGCGGGATGCAGGCGCGCGGCACCGCCTTCGTCC